>NZ_PKFA01000039.1:0-95701 GCF_002919275.1 Thermocrispum sp.
GATCAACCGGCATGGGCAACTCGTCGTCATCGAACCCGGGCAACACAGAACCCGGGCAACACAAAGGCCCCGTCCCGTCTGCCGCGGAACGGGGCCTTCCTGCTGGTGGAGGTGCCGGGAATCGAACCCGGGTCCTCTGTCGCCTCACCAGGGCTTCTCCGTGCGCAGTTCACTGTGCCTCTACTCGGCCCCACCGGTCACGTGAACAAGCCGGTGTGACGGGCCCAGCCGCTGTGACTGTCCCGCTACGCAGCCGCGGCCGCCGCGAAGCGGTGAGCCTCCTCGCTGATGCCGGCTATCGGGCCGGAGGCGCTCCCGAGCCGACAACGCTTCGCGCTCGCTCAGGCGGCGAGGGCGAAGTCGCGCTGACTTGCTTTAGTCTTGGCGCTTGTTTGTTCACGACGACGCTTACGGTGGTCAGTCGCCTGCACCGGCACGCTTCCCCTGGCTCAACGTCCAGAGTCGAAACCGTTCACCCCCTTGTCCACCGGAGTGGGTTCCTGCATCGAGTCTAACGCCCGCCACCAACCGGTTTGTTCCCGCTCACGAGTCCTCCCAGGAGAACACCCGGGCGGCGATGAACCCGACGACCACCGCGAAGGCGACGAGCACCGCGCTCGGCAGCAGGATCGCCTCCAGGCCCTCGCCGCGCACCAGCACGGCGCTCAGCCCGTCGTTGAGGTGCCGCATCGGGAAGATCATCGACAGCCCCTGCATCCACTCCGGGGTCTGGTCGATCGGGAAGAACGACCCGGACAGGAACGCCATCGGCAGGATGATCAGATTGGCCGCGCCGGACGCGGACTCCTCGGTCTTGCTGAACGAGCCCACCAGCATGCCGATGGCGAAGAACGCCAGCGTGCCCAGCGCCAGCAGCGGAATGGCCAGCCACCACTGCCCGGACAGCTGCAGGCCGAACACCGGCAGCACCGCGATCGCCACGAACACGACGGCCTGCATGAACGCCACCCCGATGGCCACCGCCAGCCGCGAACCGAGGATCGCCAGCGGCGACACCGGGGC
Organism: Thermocrispum sp.; assembly: GCF_002919275.1. Lineage (NCBI taxonomy): Bacteria > Bacillati > Actinomycetota > Actinomycetes > Pseudonocardiales > Pseudonocardiaceae > Thermocrispum > Thermocrispum sp. Next base: position 1,024 of record NZ_PKFA01000039.1, read on the forward strand.
CAGCCGGAGCCTGCGCAGCACCTGGTTCTTCCGCCACATCACCAGCGTCAACGCCGAGCCGAACACCGCCCCCATGGCGACCGCCCAGGCGAGCAGCCCCGGGGTGAGGAACTGGATCGGTTCCAGCGAGGAGTCCTCCACCTGCTGTGCGTCGACCCGGAACTGCGGTTCGACGCCGGCCGCGGCCAGGTTGGCGTTGTTGACCACCCCGTCCACCAGGCCGTTGATCACGCCTGCGGTCGTCTGGTTGCTGGCGGCGTAGCGCACCGTGACCGTCGAACCGTCGACCGCCACGAACCCGGGCAGGTCACCGGACTTCACCGCCTCCAGCGCGGCGTCGGCGTCGTCGAACTTGGTGATCTCCACCGCGCCGGTCTGCTCGAGAGCGGAGATCACCGGGCCGGAGCCGACCACGCCGAGCTCGGTCTTGTTCTCCCCGCCGTCGTTGAACAGCAGGCCGAAGATGACCAGGAACATCAACGGGAACAGGATGGTCCAGAACAACGTCGCCTTGTCCCGGATGAACCCCTTGAACGCCGCCCGCGACAGCGCCCTGAACGAATGCGACGCGGGCGGCGCGGTGGCCGTGGCCTGCCCGTCCGTGGTCTGGGTGTCCTCTTTGGCGACGGTCATGCCCGGTACTCCCTCCCCGTCAGCTCGAGGAACACGTCCTCGAGGGTGGCCGTCCGCACCTGCAGGCCGTCCAACGCCCGCCGCTCGGCCAGTGCGGTGAGTACCGGGGCAGGGGTGCGAGTGCTGATGGTCAACGACAGCTCGTCGACGCTGACCGATTCGACGCCGGGCAGCCTGCGGGCTTCCTCCTCGGCGAGGATGCCCGTGTTGAGGCTGACCCGCGTGGCCGCGTCCAGGTCGCGCACCAGCGCGGTCGGCGAGTCCAGGGCAAGGATCTTGCCGTGGTCCATGATCGCCACCCGGTCGCACAGGATCTCGGCTTCGTCGAGGTAATGGGTGGTGTAGACGATGGTCTTGCCGCGCGCCTTGATCGCCCGCAGCACGTCCCACAAGTTCCGCCGGGACTGCGGGTCCAGGCCAGCGGTCGGCTCGTCCAGGAAGACGATGTCCGGGTCGTGCACCAGCGCGCAGGCGATGGACAGCCGCTGCCGCTGACCGCCGGACAGCTTGTTGTCCGGGGTGCCGGCCTTCTCCGCCAGCCCCACCAGTTCCAGCATCTCCAGCGCACGCTCCGGCGGGCAGCCGTACAGCGCCCCGAAGGTCTCCAGCTGCTCGCGCGCGGTGAGCTTCTCGAAGAACGCCGACGCCTGCAGCTGCACGCCGATCCGCGGCAGCAGCCGCACGTTGCGCGGCCAGGGCGACTCGCCGAGCAACCGCACGGTTCCGGAGTCCGGCTTGCGCAGGCCTTCGGCGATCTCCAGGGTGGTCGTCTTGCCCGCGCCGTTCGGCCCGAGGATGCCGAAGAACTCCCCCTGGCGGACGGAGAACGACACTCCGTTGACCGCCCGCACATCGCCGTAGGACATGTGGATGTCCTCGACGACGAGGGCATCACCCGGTTTGCTGTTCATGGTGGGTGATTCTGCCCGCTTGGCGGGCGGCGGCGCATCCGGGTATCTCCCCGGGGCTGCCTCCGGGAATTTCCCGCCCCCCGGCGTCGGGCCGTCCACGGTCACGTCCGCCAGGATCGCCACCGGAATTTCCCGGACCCCCCGGGAGGGGTGGGGCTTTCCCCACCAGGAATCGGCCCGCATGCCGCATGGTCCCGCGCCGCGGAGCCGACCAGGCTGGACGCCATGAACCCGACAGCTGTGACCAACCGGATCGACGACGCAGGCCGTACCGTCACCCGGATCGAGTACGACGGCTCCCGCAGCCGCCCGCCGGTGCTCGGTGCGCTGGTCTACCTGCTGCTGAACTTCCCGCTTGGCATCGCCTGGTTCGCCGGGCTGGTCACGCTGCTGTCCCTCGGTGTCAGCACCGCGATCGTCTGGGTGGGGATCGGCGTGCTGGCCATGACCATGCTGCTGTGGTCGGCGGGTGCCCAGCTGGAACGACGCCGCGCGGAAGCACTGCTGGGCACCGTCATCGCCGACGGGCGGCGGGTGCTCCCGGACCGACCGCTCAAGCAGCGGTGGCAGGAACGGCTGCGCGACCCGCAGAGCTGGCGTGACCTGCTCTACCTGTTCGCGCTGCTCCCGCTGGGCATCGTCGAGTTCATCCTGCTGCTCGTCCCGTGGGCGCTGGGCCTGGGGTTCGCCACGCTGCCGATCCAGGTCCGCTGGCTGCCGGGCGAGCCCTGGTACTTCCCGTCCAGCGACCTGCCGTGGATCGAGGTCGGCTCCGCGTTCGAGGCCATGCCGTGGGCCGCGCTCGGCCTGGTGCTGCTGGTGTTCGCCGCCCGGTACACCCAGTGGCTGGCGGGTGTCCATGCCCGGTACGCGCGATGGCTGCTCGGCCCCCGCCCCCACGGCGCGGTGGCAGGATCGTCTGCATGACCGTCGAGCAGCAGGCGAGCTACTGGGCGCGGCAGCCGGGCGTGCTGCGGTCGCTCGCGTTCATGATCACCGGCTTCCCGCTGCGTCTCGTGCAGTTCGTGACCCTGGCGGCGCTGGTGACGGTCGGGGTGCCCGCCACGCTCCTCTGGGTGGGCATCCCGCTGCTCATGCTCGCCACCGTTCTGGTGCGCTGGTTCGGCGACAACGAACGACGGTGGGTGACGACCATGCTCGGCCGGGAGATCCCGCCCGCCGACCGGGTGCCCACCGAAGGCCGCGTCCTGCGCCGGTGGATGATCCAGCTCTCCGACCCCACCACGTGGCGGGACTTCGCCTACCTGCTGCTGATGCTGCCGATCGGGCTGCTGGAATTCGCCCTGGCCGTGATCGGCATCTTCATCGTGCCGATCGGGTTCTTCGTCGTGCCCGCCGTGGGCTGGCTGCACGCCAACCTCGCCTGCGCCCTGCTCGGCCCGGACAAGGCCCGGCGGGCTGAGGCCCGCGCCCAGCGTCTGCAGGCTTCCCGGGCGCGCGGGGTCGACGCGGCCGAGGCCGAACGCAGGCGCATCGAGCGCGATCTGCACGACGGGGCCCAGCAGCGGCTGGTCTCCGTGGCGATGACCTTGGGCCGGGCCAAGACCAAGCTCGACACCGATCCCGACGCGGCCCGCGCGCTGCTCGAGGAGGCGCACGCGGACGCCAAGCGGGCCGTGTCCGAACTGCGCGACCTGGCGCGCGGCATCTACCCGGCGGTGCTCGGCGACCGGGGCCTGGATGCCGCGCTGTCCGCGGTGGCGGCCAAGTGCCCGGTGCCGGTCACCGTCGAGGTGCAGCCCGACCTGATGGACAACCGTCCGCCCGACGCGGTGGAGACCACCGCCTACTTCATCGTCTGCGAGGCGCTGACCAACGTCGCCAAGCACGCCGAGGCCACCAAGGCCGAGGTCGCGGTGTGGCGGGAGGACGACAAGGTCGTGGTGCAGGTGACCGACGACGGCCGCGGCGGGGCGCAGATCCGCGAAGGCGGTGGCCTGGCCGGGCTCGCCGACCGCGCGGCCACCATCGACGGGGTCGTCACCGTGCTCAGCCCTTCGGGTGGACACAGCGGAAGCGGGACGGTGCTTCGTGCGGACCTGCCGTGCTCCTGGTGAGCGGCCGCTAGAGTGCGATGGCATGCGGGTCGTGATCGCCGAGGACGCCGCCCTGCTGCGCGAGGGAGTACAGCGGCTGCTTGCCGATGCCGGAATCGAGACCGTGGCGGCGGTCGGCGACGGCGAGAAGTTCCTGGCGGCCGTGCAGGAGCACAGGCCGGATCTGGCCATCGTGGACGTGCGCATGCCGCCGACCCACACCGACGAAGGGCTGCGCGCCGCGCTCCGCGCCCGCGAGCTCGTCCCCGGCCTGCCCGTGCTGGTGCTGTCCCAGTACGTCGAGGAGCGCTACGCGGTGGACTTGATCTCCGGTGGCACCGGAGGCGTGGGCTACTTGCTCAAGGAGCGGGTCGCGGACGTGGACGAGTTCATCGACGCCGTGCGCCGGGTCGGCCGCGGCGGCACGGTGTTCGACCAGGAAGTGATCGCGCAGCTGATGACCCGGGGCAGGCGCAACCCGCTGGACGAACTGACGCCGCGGGAACGCGAGGTGCTGGAGCTGATGGCGCAGGGATTGTCCAACTCCGCCATCGCCAGCAAGCTCGTCGTCTCGCACGGCGCGGTGGAAAAGCACATCGGCAACATCTTCGCCAAGCTCGGCCTGGACGGTTCGGGCGACGAGCACCGCAGGGTGCGGGCCGTGCTCACCTACCTCGAGCGCCGTTGAGCAGCGCCTTGGGCGTCTCGTAGAGCACTGCTCGCAGGAACGGCTCGCCCAGCCGCTCGTCCGCGTCCGCCCACTGCGCGATGGCACGCAGCTGCGTCGCGTACGGGTACGGGATGTTCGGAAAGTCCGTGCCCAAGGCGACACGATGCGGGACGTCCGCCAGCCGCGCGGCCCAGTCCGCCGGCAGCTTCATCAGGCGCTCGCTGAACGGCGTGCCGACCATCGTGGTGTCCAAGTACACGCGGGGATAGCGCTCCAGCAGCGCCAGCGCCCGGTCGAACTCCGGCATGCCTGCGTGCGCAAGCACCGCGGTGAGCCGCGGATGCTTGGCCAGCACCTCGGCGAAGACGTCCACCCCGGTGTACTCGCCGCGCAGCGGGCCGTGACCACAGTGCACGACGACCGGCACCCCGGCGTCCGCCAGCATGCCCCAGGCCGGATCGAGCACCGGGTCACGCGGATCGAAGGCGCCGACTTGGACGTGCACCTTCACGCAGCGCGCACCGGCGCGCACAGCTTCCTCGACGTAGCCGGACACATCCGGTTCCGGATACAGCGTGGCGGTCGGCACCGCGTCCGGCACCTCCTCGGCGAACTGGCGCACCCACTCGTTCAGCCACCGCGCCATGCCCGGCTTGTGCGGGTACACCAGCGGCGCGAACCGCTCGACGCCGAACTGGCGCAGCATCGCCAGCCGCCGCTGCTCGGTGTGGCGGTACCAGACCGGCCAGGAGACGCCGTAGTGCCGCTCGGCTTCGTCGAAGTACGCCCAGACCTTGCGCATCACCCGCTGCGGCAGGAAATGCACGTGGATGTCGACCAGCCCGGGCAGCCCGAGTTCCCGCGCCCAGCCGGCGATCACGCCGTCGGAAGCAGGACCGAACCTCACCGCCTGCCGTACCGTCCCTTCGCCGCGCGCCCCATCACCTTGGCGACCTCCCGCTGGGCGTCCCGCTTGGCGATGTCGTGCCGCTTGTCGTAGGCCCGCTTGCCGCGCGCCAGCGCGAGCTCCACCTTGACCTTGCCGTCCAGGAAGTACAGCGACAGCGGCACCAGCGACAGCCCGCTCTCCCGGGTCTTGCCGATCAGCTTCTCGATCTCCCGCTTGTGCAGCAGCAGCTTGCGGTTGCGGCGCACGTCGTGGTTGGTCCACGTGCCGTAGGTGTACTCCGGGATGTGCACGTTGCGCAGCCAGACCTCGCCGTCGTCGACCGTGGCGAACGCGTCGGTCAGCGACACCTTGCCCGCCCGCAGGCTCTTCACCTCGGTGCCGACCAGCACGATCCCGGCCTCGTAGGTGTCCAGGATCTCGTAGTTGTGCCGCGCCTTGCGGTTGGTCACGATGACCTTGCGACCCCGTTCCTTCGGCATTGCTCCAGCCTAACGATCGCCGCGACGCGTCAATGCCGCACGTACAGCCGCAACGTCACGTAGCCGACCAGCGCCGAGATCACCATCGAGGTGATCATCAGGATCGGGCCGACCACCACCGCGGTGTACAGCGCGTCGGGGAAGCGCAGCAGCCCTTGGATCTGCTCCTCGAACGCATCCGGCACGAACAACGGCGGGATGATCAGCAGCCCGGCGATGGCGATCACCGCGCCGATCAGCCCGGCGAACATCGCCTCGAGCAGGAACGGCAGCTGGGTGTACCAGCGGGTGGCCCCGACCAGGCGCATGATGCTCACTTCGGTGCGCCGAGTGAACGCCGACACCTGGATCATGTTCGCGATCAGCAGCAGCGCGGCGATCAACAGCACCACGGAGATGACGAACGCGCCGTTGCGGAACAGGTTCAGCCCTTCCACCAGCCGGTCGACGTCCTCGCCGCCGTCGTGGATCTTGTCCACGCCCGGCTGGTTGGCGAACTCCTGCACGATGGCCGCGGAACGCTGCGGGTCGACCAGCCGCACGTCGAGTGACGCGGGCAGCGCGGTCGGCGAGAGCAGCTCGAGCATCTCCGGGTCCTCGGCGAACAGCTCCCGCGCCTTCTCCACCGCCTCCTTCTGGCTGGTGAAGACCACGTCGTCGACCGCGGGGTGGTTCTGCAGCGCCTGCTGCAGCGCCGCGCACTGCGGGTTGGTGGTGCACTGCTCGGCGTTGCGGCTGATGTCCTTGTTGAGGAAGATCCGCACCTCGAGGTCGTCGATGAAGTTCTGCTCGGTGCGGTTCACCGTCTCGGTGAACAGCAGGCCGGCGCCGAACATCATCAGCGAGATGGCCGTGGTGAGAATCATCGCGATGGTCATCGTGACGTTCCGGCGCAGGCCGGTGACGACCTCGCTGAAGACGAACTGGGCGCGCATCTGACGGACTGTCCTCGGTAGGGGTCGGTAGGTGGGAACTACAGGTCTATGCCGTACACACCGCGGGCGTCGTCGCGAACCACACGGCCCTGATCGAGCTCGACCACCCTGCGGCGCATCGAGTCCACGATCGTCTGGTCGTGGGTGGCCATGACGACCGTGGTGCCGGTGCGGTTGATCCGCTCCAGCAGCAACATGATGTCCTGGCTGGTGTCCGGGTCCAGGTTCCCGGTCGGCTCGTCGGCCAGCAGCACCAGCGGCCGGTTGACGAACGCGCGGGCGATGGCCACCCGCTGCTGCTCACCGCCGGACAGCTCGTGCGGCATCCGGTCCGCCTTGCCCTCCAACCCGACGAGCTCGAGCACTTCCGGCACCACCTTGCGGATGGTGTGCGCGGGCTTGCCGATGACCTCCAGCGCGAAGGCCACGTTCTCGAACACCGTCTTGTTGTTCAGCAGCCGGAAGTCCTGGAACACGCAGCCGATGGTCTGCCGCAACCGGGGGACCCTGCGGCGGGCCAGCTTGACCACGTCGTAGTTGGACACGAAGACCCTGCCCTTGGTCGGCACTTCCTCCCGCAGCAGCAGCCGCAGCAGGGTGGACTTGCCCGACCCGGACGGCCCGATGATGAACACGAACTCGCCCTTGTCGATGTCCACCGACACCGAGTCCAGGGCGGGCCTGGACGAGGTCTTGTAGAGCTTGGTCACGTTCTCCAGCCGGATCACAACGGGCAAGCCTACGCCATCGGTTCGTCAAGCCCCGGTTACCCGGGAACGCCGGTGTTGCGATTCACGGGTGACCGGGTGAACACCAGCGGAGCAGGGCACGTGCTCTTTACCGAAGACGCGGTGAACAGGGCAGGAATTGACGATGCGCGCCAAGCAGCCACGGGTACGGTTCGGGATGCGAACCCTCGGCATTGCGGCGGCCACGGTGGCCGCCGCCGTCTCCGCCGCGGTGCCCGCGACCGGTCCGGCCGATTCCACCTCCACCAACGGTGCCCCGACGGTCGGGGTCGTGGAGTACAACCTGGGCGACGACGCGTTCACCGATCGCCACTGGCTGCACGGGTTCGGCGAGATGCGCGCGGTCGTCCACTATCCGGAGAAGCTCACCAGGGACAAGGGCACGGCCAAACTTCCGGTGGTCGTGCTGCAGCACGGCAACCAAGTGCCCTGCTACAGCCTCGACGCCGCTGACCGCACCTGGCCGTGCCCCAGGGGCGTCGAGCCGTATCCCAGCAATCGCGGACTGGACTACCTGGGGGAGGCCCTGGCCACGTCCGGCTTCGTGGTGGTGTCGCCCAGCGCGAACGGGATCAACAACTTCATGGGCGCGGCGAGCCAGAACGCCCGCATGATCGCCGCGCACCTGCGCCTGTTGCAACAGCTGAGCACCACCGGCGGCGGTCCGCTCTCCGGCGCGTTCACCGATCCGGACACCGGATTGCCGAAGGCGGTGGACTTCACCGGCGTGCTGGACCTCAGCCGGGTCGGCGTGCTCGGACATTCCACCGCCGGAGAGGCCGCGATGTACCTGGCGTCGGAGGACAACCGGCACGAGCTGCCCGCAGGGGTCAGCATCAAGGGTGCGCTGTCGCTGGCGTCCCCCGCGCCGTCCGGGTTCTTCTCCACCTTGGTCACCGACGAACCGATCGCGGTGGTCTCCTCCGGCTGCTGGTCGCGCGGCAACGAGATGTACTTCCAGCAGGCCAGGGCCTACGGCGGGAAGCGAGGCTTCCTGCTCCGGGTACGCAAGGCCAACCACAACTTCTACAACACCGAGTGGACCGTCGGCCCTGGCCCGACCGACGGCGACGACAGCGGATGCCCTGCCGCCAAGGGCCGGCCCACCGCGGAGGACCAGCGACAGCTGGCGGCCACCTACGCACGCGCGTTCTTCCGCTACGCGCTCTACGACGACTACTCCGGCCTGCCGATCCTGACCGGAGACGAACCGGCCGGTGACGTCGAGACCGACGTCGAGACGTACTGACCGGGCTACTCGGCCTGACGTATCGACCGGGGCTACTTGGCCTGCGCCGCGGCGTTCTTCTTGCGCCAGCGGATCCCCGCCTCCAGGAAACCGTCCAGGTCGCCGTCCAGCACGCTCGCCGGGTTGCCGACCTCGTAGTCGGTCCGCAGGTCCTTGACCATCTGGTACGGGTGCAGCACGTAGGAGCGCATCTGGTTGCCCCAGCTGGAGCCGGAGTCCTTCAGCGCGTCCAGCTCGGCCCGCGCCTCCTCCCGCCGCCGCTGCAGCAGCTTGGCCTGCAGCACTTTCATCGCGGCCATCTTGTTCTGCAGCTGCGACTTCTCGTTCTGGCAGGACACCACGATGCCGGTCGGCAGGTGCGTCAACCGCACCGCCGAGTCGGTGGTGTTCACGCTCTGCCCGCCCGGCCCGGAGGACCGGAACACGTCCACCCGGATGTCCTTCTCCGGGATGTCGATGTGGTCGACCTCCTCGACCTCGGGCAGCACCTCGACGTGCGCGAACGACGTCTGGCGCCTGCTCTGGTTGTCGAACGGCGAGATGCGGACCAGCCGGTGGGTGCCCTGCTCCACCGAGAGCGTGCCGTAGACGTAGGGAGCGGTGACCTTGAACGTGGCGGACTTGATCCCGGCTTCCTCGGCGTAGGAGATGTCGTACACCTCGGTCGGGTAGTTGTGCCGCTCGCACCAGCGCAAGTACATGCGCAGCAGCATTTCCGCCCAGTCGGCGGCGTCCACTCCCCCGGCCTCGGCGCGGATCGTCACCACCGCGTTGCGGTCGTCGTACTGGCCGTCGAGCAGCGTGCGGACCTCCAGGCCGCCCGCGTCCTTGGCCAGCTGCTTCAGCTCCTGCTCGGCCTCGGCCAGGCTGCCGGCATCGCCTTCGTCCCGAGCCAGCTCGTAGAGGACCTCCAGGTCCTCGAACCGCCGACGCAAATCGGTGATCTGCCGCAGCTCGGCCTGCTTGCGGGACAGCGTGCTGGTGACCTGCTGGGCCCGCTCCTGGTCGTCCCACAGCGACGGGTCGGACGCCTCGCGCTCCAGGTCGGCCACCTCGGCGCGCAGCGCGTCGAGGTCCATCACGGCCTCGATCTGCGTCAGCTTGCCCGCGATGTCCTTGAGCTCGGCTTCGAAGTCGATACCACTACTCACAACGCACCAGGTTACCGGGACGTCGCAGACGCCACCGGCGGGCTGGAGCTGAGCGCGTCCACCAGCTTCAGTGCGGCGTTGGCGTGCGCTTGGGCGAACGCCGCCACCGCGCGCGCGGTCTCGTCCCCCGTGGCCCGTGCCGTCCTGGCCGCGGACTTGGCTTGAGCGATCGCTTCCTGGTAGTGCGCGCGCACTTCGTCGACCACCGCCGCCCGCTGCCGCCCGGTCAGCCGGTGCGCGTTGACCAGGCGCAACAGCATGGTGCTGCGCAGGTGGTCGGCCGCCGCGGCGGACTTGAGCCACTGCTTGAATGCCGTCCGCCCCGCGGGCGTGAGCACGTACTGCTGGCTGGCCCGCGCTCCGCGCTTGCCCGGCCGCACCAACCCGGCCCTGGCGAGCTCGGGCAGCTCGCGATACACCTGGCTGCGGGTGACGCTGAAGAACGCGCCGTACCGTTGCCTGGCGGCCGCGACCAGCTCGCCACCGGTGGCCGGGCCGTCGTGCAACAGCCCGAGCACCGCGGCGGAGGTGGCGTTCAGGTCGGTCACGAGATCACCGTGCCACCGGTCACCACCGATGTCCACCGGACGGACGTCGCCGACAGCCGTACCCGACGGAAATCCACTGTGGAGGGACGCTTCCGGCACGCCCGCGGTGCCGGAACGGTCACGACGGGTACGTCACCGGTAGTCGGCCACCCACTCCGCTGAGCGCCGCCACAGTTCTTCCGCCAGCTCGGTCGTCGCGTGTTCGCTGGGCTCCTTCGGCGCGCAGTCCGCGTAGTAGCGGCCGGACTCCCCGGCCAGCTCGGGCGCCGTGGCGCAGTGCACCGAGGTGGCCGCACCGGCCTCGGTCGACCGCATGAACAGCTTCATGATCGGGCGGATCGGCCACGGCACGCCGCGCCAGACGTCGGACGCCACCATGCCGGGGTGCACCGCGTAGGTGGTCACCCCGGTGCCGTCCAGTCGCCTGGCCAGCTCCTGACTGAACACCACGTTGGCCAGCTTCGACACGGTGTACTCCGGCAGGCCGGTGCGGCTGGCCGTCGGGCGGCGCACCGCGGCGAAGTCGATCCCGCGCGCGGCGAAATGCGCGTCGCTGGACACCGTGACGACGCGCGCGGGAGCGCTGTCCTTCAACCGGTCCAGCAGCAGCTCGGTCAGCAGGAAGTGGCCGACGTGGTTGATGCCGAACGCCAGCTCGAACCCGCTGGCCGTGAGGCCCCGTTGGCCACCGACCCCGGCATTGTTCAGCAGCACGTGCAACGGCTTGTCGTCGCCGAGGAACTCCAGGGCGCACGCCCGCACGGACGTCAGATCGGCCAGGTCCAGCCGCAGGAAGCGCGGCCGCCGTCCGGTGATCGCGGTGATCTGCTCGACGACCGGGCGTGCGCGTTCCTCGCTGCGGCACGCCAGGTAGAGGTCGGCGCCGCGCCTGGCCAGCTGGACCGCAGTGGCCCTGCCGATCCCGGTGTTGGCGCCGGTGATCAGCACGACCCGGCCGGACAGGTCACCGGAGACGTTCTCGTCGGACACACCCACCTCGCTTCCCGACGTCATAGGCTGGCCCGCACCAGCCTATGGTCATCGCACATCGCCTCGTGGAGGAGAACGGGGATGAGCACGCCCAGCGAACGCAGGCAGGCGATCGACGAGTGGGTGGCACGCACCGAGCGACGGGCACAGGCCTATCGCGACCTGGCCGCGGAGATCACCACGATCGCTGCCACCGCGGCGTCGCCACGCGGGGTCGCGCGGGTCACCACCGATCAGGCGGGCCTGGTGACCGGCATCCAGATCCTGGACGCACACCGGCAGCTGAGCGGCGACGAGCTGGCCAGGGAGATCATGACGGCGATGCGCAGCGCACAGTCCCGCGTTCAGCAGCAGGTGCTGGACCGGGTACGCGAGCACCTGGCCGACGATCCCGAGGCCGCGGCTTCCGTCGCCGACCAGTACCGCCGCCGGTTCGGTGCCGAGGGCGCGCCCAGGCAGCAGAACGGGCCCGCGCGCTCGGACGCCGACGACGAGGGATTCGGCAGCGTGTTCGACGACTGACGAGGCTGGGCAGGCTCCGGGCGGCGCGCGCCGCGGTCACAGCTCCTGCAGGATCGCGTTCAGCAGGTCGCGGGTGCGGCGCGGGTCCAGCGCCTGGACCGACACCCGGTCCATCACCGCCAGGTAGTTGTCGATGTCCTGGCGCTTGTCCAGGTAGAGCGCGCTGGTGAGCTGCTCCAGGTACACCACGTCCGGCAGCTCCGACTCCGGGAACCGGAGGATGGTGAACGACCCACCGGACGCCGCGTGGCCGCCCACCGAGTACGGCAGCACCTGAATGGTGACGTTCGGACGCCTGGACATCTCCACCAGGTGCTCGATCTGGCGGCGCATGATGGCCCTGCCGCCGATCGTGCGGCGCACGGCGCCCTCGTCGAGAACCGCCCACAGGTTCGCCGGCCCGGCCTGCCTGGTCAGGATCTCCTGGCGGCGCATGCGCACCGCGAGCCTGTCCTCACCCTTCTCCGGACCGTCCTCGCTGTGCGCGGACTGAATGACCGCGCGGGCGTACTCCTCCGTCTGCAGCAGGCCGGGAACGAACTGCGCCTCGAAGCAGCGGATGATCTTCGCGGCCTGCTCGAGCCCGACGTACGTCTCGAACCAGTCCGGAAGCGACTCGTCGTACTTGTGCCACCAACCGCGCTCCTTGGCCCGCCTGGCCAGCGTGACGAACGACTCGACCTGCATCGGGTCGGTGACCCCGTACAGATACAGCAGGTCGCGGATGTCGCGCTCCTTGAAGCTGACCCGGCCGCATTCCATCCGGCTGATCTTGGAGTGCGACGCACGGATGGCTTCCCCGGCCGTCTCGCGGGACACGCCCGCGGCCTCCCGCAGCCGACGCAGCTGCGCGCCGAGCGCCATCCGCAGCACGGTAGGCCCACCACCGACAGCGGCCATGGACACCGGCTCGATGCCCTTCACCGCGAAGTGATCGTCCGGTTGGGCGAGAACCATGAAGCGACCCTCCGTCGTTGAACGCACACAGTGTGCCATGACCCCCTGCCAGCACGGCAACCCCACCGAACGGTGCCGAACCAGGGTCACCCGAATAGCGGATTGATTATTGTCAGTCGACGGCCGCGCCGTCGGCCGCCACGGCAAAGATCGCCTGCCCGTTCGCGCTCGGGCCACTCCGTCCAGCACATCGTCGAACCCGACATCCTGGTCGTCTGCCGGTTCGCGCGCGAGCCGCTCACTGCTTCGGCGCACTCGCCACACGCGTGGTTTCTCCCCGCCGCCGCGGTGTGGTTTCGCCCCTCGCCACACGCGTGGTTTCGCCCCCCCGCGACGCCGTCGAGGGCACGCCTTCCTGCCCTGTTCGCCCGCCGAACGCCGCACGTCACGGGCCACGCGACGGATCGTTGACAGCGCCGTGACTCAATTGCGATTGCCGATGCACTTGCACCGAGAGTTGATCTCCGGCCACAGTAAGTGCTGGCAACGAAGCCGTGCGAGAATCACAGCCCGAATCGGACAGCACCACCGCACCGGACGTGCCGACAAGACGGGGGGCGCAGCGCACCATGACCACCGAGGACCGCGCCGACGTATCGATTCCGCTCGATCGGCCGACGGCCGCCCGTGCCTACGGCTGGCTCCTCGGCGGCAAGGACAACTTCGCCATCGACCGGGAGCTGACGTTCCAGATTCTCGAGGGATTCCCCGAGGCACTGGACGTGGCCAGGGAGAACCGGAAGTTCCTGTACCGCGCGGTGCGCTTCCTGGTCGAGGAAGTCGGCATCTCCCAGTTCCTGGACCTCGGCTGCGGCCTGCCGACGAACCAGAACGTGCACCAGGTCGCCCAGAAGTTCAATCCGGACGCGCGCGTGGTGTACGTGGACAACGACCCGATCGTGCTGGCGCACGGCCGCGCCCTGCTGGCCGACAACGACAACACCACGGTGATCACCGCCGACTTCCGGGAGCCGGAAGCGGTGCTGGAGCACGAGGAGACGAAGCGGCTGATCGACTTCTCGCAGCCGCTGGCGATCCTGTTCCTGTCCATCGGCCACCACTTGAAGGACGTCGACGACGTCGGCAAGGGCGCCAGGTACGCACTGCGCCACATCATCGACGACATCGCCGTCCCCGGCAGCTGCCTGGCCGTCACCCAGGTGGCCTGTGACGATCCGGCGCTCGGCGCGGTCATGAGCGAGCAGTTCAATGCGGCGGGCATCCCGTGGCAGACCCGCACACCGGCGGAGTTCGACGAGCTCATGGCAGGGCTGGAGCCGGTGGAGCCCGGCCTGGTCGACATCAAGCACTGGCGGCCGGACCCCAACCAGCCGGAGCTGGACCCGGTGCCACCGGAGCTGTATCAGTACGTCGGCGCCGCCGAGCGCAACAAGAACATCTACGAGTACGGCGGCGTGCTGCGCAAGCCGTAGCGAGGGACCCCCTGCACTGTCCGGACCGCCCGACCCACCGCCGCGCTGATCGCCCCGTCCGGGCACCGGCGGAGGGTTCCGTACGCCGGTGTCGCGGTCGCTGAGCCACCCGCCGCCGAGGGATGCCATGCCACGGACCGGGCCGACCCATCGGCTCACCGGTACGGGCACCTTGCCCGTTTCGTCCGGCCCTGCCTGACCTGCTGGGCAGTCTTGTCAGACAAGCGTGTGACCGCGATTGACCCTTCGCACGCGCAATTCCTAGCGTGCCTCCCACGCCGCGGAAGCGGGTGGATTCGAGGACGAAGGGACACCCATGCGCTTTCCCACACGGTCCGGCCGCAGGCGGTGGCGGTCGCCTCTCGCGCTCACCATCGGCGTCGCCGCCACGGTCACGGTGCTCACGGGGCCGACGAGTTCGGCCAGCGCGCCACCGATCTACACCGACAGCAGCAAGCCGGTCGCCGTCCGGGTCGACGACCTGGTCCGCCGGATGACCACCGAGGAAAAGGCAGGCCAACTGCAGCAGATCGCGGTGGCGCGGCTGCAGGGTGACTGCCAGTGGAGCGGCGGCGAGCTGAACCAGCAGTGCATGAAGGAGGTGCTCGCCGACCAGCACGTCGGATCGATCCTCTCCGGCGGCGGCATGACTCCGGCCGAGAACACGCCGGAGGAATGGGCGAAGATGGTCAACACCATCCAGCGCTACGCGATCAAGCACTCGCGCCTCGGCATCCCGATCGTCTACGGCGTCGACGCCGTGCACGGCCACAACAACGTGCTCGGCGCGACCATGTTCCAGCACCAGATCGGCCTCGGCGCGACGTGGAACCCGAAGCTGGTCGCCGACGTTGCGCGCGCCACGCAGCGCGCGACCGCCGCGACCGGCACGGTGTGGAACTTCTCCCCCGTCGCCGACCTGGCACGCGACCACCGCTGGGGCCGCTACTACGAGACCTACTCGGAAGACCCGCTGCTGGCCGGTGACCTGGCCGCCAGCGCGGTGAAAGGCACCGAGGACGGCAGCAGCGGCCGCAAGGTCGCCGCGACGGTGAAGCACTTCGCCGGCTACTCGCAGCCGCTCAACGGCCACGACCGGGTCCCGGGCGACATGTCGCTGCGCTACTTGCAGGACACCATCCTGCCCGCGTACAAGGCGGCGATCGACGCGGGCGCGGACACCATCATGGTGAACTCCGGTGCCATCAATGGCGTCCCGGCGCACGCGTCGAAGTACCTGCTCACCGACGTGCTGCGCAAGCAGTGGGGCTTCGACGGCGTGGTGATCAGCGACTGGGACGACGTGGAGTACCTGGTCACCAAGTACCGGGCGGCGGCAAGCTACCCGGAGGCGGTGGCCAAGGTGATCAACGCCGGGGTGGACATGGCGATGGTCCCGCCGGACGACCGGGAGTTCCACCAGGCGCTGCTGAAGGCGATCAAGGACGGCCTGATCCCGCGCAAGCGGATCGACGAAGCGGTGCGCCGCGTGCTGACGCTGAAGTTCAAGCTCGGGCTGTTCGACGACCCGTACGTGGACCCGGCCAAGGCCGACAAGATCGTGCTGGGTGCGGACAAGAAGCTGGCCAGGAAGGCGGCCGCGGAGTCGGCGGTGCTGCTGCGCAACGAGAACGACGTGCTGCCGCTGACCGCCAAGGCGCGCAAGATCGTGGTCACCGGGCCGAGCGCGGACAACCTGCCCAACCAGCTCGGTGGCTGGTCCATCGGCTGGCAGGGCGTGCCGGACGGCGTCGAGGTGCCCGGCACGACGGTGGTGGAAGGCCTGAAGAAGGGCGCCCCGGCGGGCACCAAGATCAGCTACGTGGCCGACGCCGACAAGGCGGTCGCGCAGGCGAAGAGCGCCGACGCGGTGGTCGTGGTGGTCGGCGAGAAGCCGGGCGCGGAAGGCGAGTCGGACGCGCCGCGGCCCGCGCTGAGCGCCGAGCAGCAGGACCTGGTGGCGCGGCTGCAGGACACCGGCACCCCGGTGATCGAGGTGGTGCTGGCGGGCCGTCCGCTGGTGCTCGGCAAGGCGAGCGAACCGGATGCGCTGCTGATGGGCTGGCTGCCGGGCACCGAAGGCGGGCACGCGATCGCCGACGTGCTGTTCGGCAAGGTCAACCCGAGCGGCAGGCTGCCGGTGTCGTGGCCGAAGGCGCTGGGCAACGACCCGCTGTTCTACCAGCAGCTGCCCGGCCCGAACTCGGGCCCCGAGTCCAGCTACCACGTGGCCTACCCGTTCGGCGCCGGCCTGTCCTACACCACGTTCGCCACGGGCACGCCGAAGCTGAACAGCAAGGTGGTCGGCCCGAAGCAGACGCTGACCGTCACGGTGCCGGTGAGCAACACCGGCAAGCGGGACGGCGTGCTGGTCGTGCCGGTGTACGCCGCTCGCCCGTCCAGTGACGTGCTCTTCCCGGACAAGAAGCTGGTCGGCTACACCCGGGTGGAGCTCAAGGCCGGGCAGAGCAAGCAGGTGTCGGTGCAGGTTCCCATCGCCCGCTTGGCGGTGACCTCGGGCGACATCACCGGCACCGGCCCGAAGAAGGTGCTGCCGGGCGCCTACCAGATCGTGGTCGGTGACGCCAAGGCCGACTTCACGGTGCGGTAGCCCACGCCGACCGGAGCACGGGCGCCAAGGGCCCGCCGGGGTGCACAGCGCACCTGGCGGGCCCTTCACCTGTCCGGCATGACGCGCCCGGCACATCCACAGTGGACTCGCAGCCCTCCAGGGTCACAGTGGACTCGCAGCCTTCAGAGGTGCCGGCGAAAGCGCTGGTCAGACGCCTGCCCGGACGACCAAGGCCGACCGCACGCCGAGATTGTCCGGCGGCAGCCGGAGACGAACGAACACAAACGAACGACGCGCCGGCTGAACGGCCCCATCACCCGCCGGCCGGATCACGCGACCGGTCCACCGAACCCTTCACGCCGCGGTGAAGATCCGAACAGTTTTCGTGAAGGTCGTTCGCGGATGCTGACCGTGACAACCGGACGGCATGCGCGGAGGAGCCATGAAACGTCTTGCCCTGACGGTGTGCGCGACCGACCCGTGGCGACAGCGCGGCGTCATCCACCTGGTGTCCGGGGAACGGACGGACACCTCCGGCGCGGGCAAGACCGTCCCCGAGATCGTCGTCCTGCCGCCGCTGCGGCTGGCCGAGGCCGACGTGGCGGTGGTGGTGGCGGAGCGGGTGGACGCCAAGACGAACGAGATGCTGGCCAAGATCGCCAAGTTCGGCAGGGCGCGCACCGTGCTGGTGCTCAACGAGCTGGAGGGCCTCGATGTGCCGTCGGCGGTGCGGTACCGGGTGATCACCGTGCTGCCCGCCGCCGGGCTGACCGGGGAGGAGCTGCGGCAGGCCGTGCGCTCCGCCGCGACCGGACCGTTGCCTCCCGAGGAGGAGACGGTGCGGCTGGTCGAACAACTCGACCGGATCCAGCGCGGCCTGCTGCAGCCGGGCGGGGAGAACGCGCCGCAGCTGACACCGCGGGAACGTGCCCTGCTGCGTTTGCTCGCCGAGGGGTGCGACACCGCCGAGATCGCCGCCAAGCTGTGCTATTCCGAGCGTACGGTGAAGAACATCGTGCACGGCCTGCTCGAGCGGCTGAACTTGCGCAACCGGACACACGCGGTCGCATACGCGATGCGGGCCGGGGTGCTGTAGGACCACCGGCCCGCATCGCGGCCACATCACGTGGCAGGAGCCGCTGGGTCGCGGCCCTGCCTGCGCCGGGGAGCGCGTCAGGAAAGACCCGGTTCCGGTCAGGATTTCGCCGCCGCCCTGGCGTCCACCGGTGTCGCCGCGGCAAGCACCCGGTCGGCTCGGCGGCGGCATTCGTCCAACGTGACCTCGGCGAGCGCGGCCCGCACGGCGGGGATGGCCGTCGGCGCCATCGACAGGCTGGTGAAACCGAACCCGGCGAGCACCGGGGCGAGCAGCGGATCGGCGGCCGCTTCCCCGCACAGGCTGACCGGCTTGCCGAGCCGGCGCAGCGCGCCTGCCACCCGGGCGATCAGCTGCAGCAACGCGGGCTGCCACGGGTCGAGCAGGTGCGCGACGTCGCCGAGGGTGCGGTCGGCGGCGAACGTGTACTGCGCCAGGTCGTTGGTGCCGATGCTGACGAAGTCCACCACCTCGGCGATCTCGTCGATCCGCAGCGCCGCCGCAGGCACCTCGATCATCACGCCCACGCTGGACAGTCCGTGCTTGCGCGCCTGCTCGACGAACGCCGCCGCCTCGTCCGGGGTGGAGATCATCGGTGCCATCACCCGCACGTTGGCCTCGGTTTCCCCGGCCGCCGACGCGATGGCCGCGAGCTGGTCGTCCAGCAGCCGCGGCTGCACCGCGGCGGTGCGGTAGCCCCGAACGCCGAGCGCGGGGTTCGGCTCGTCGCCGAGCTGCACGAACGCCAGCGGCTTGTCCGAGCCCGCGTCCAGCGTGCGGATCACCACGTCCCGCCCGGGCAGCGCGGCCAGCAGCGTGCGGTAGGCCTCGCGCTGCTCGTCGATGCCCGGCGCGGAGGCCCGGTCCAGGAACAGCACCTCGGTGCGGAACAGCCCGACACCTTCGGCGTCGGAGTCGCCGGTGAGCGCGCTCAGGTTGTCCACCGAGCCGACGTTCGCCAGCAGCTGGACCCGGTGCCCGTCCGCGGTGCTGCCCGGGCCTTTGCTGCCGGCCAGCCGGGCAGCCAGCTCGGTGCGTTCCCGCTCCACCGCCTGCACCTCGTCGTCGGTGGGGTACCGGATCACCTCGGCGGTCTCCCCGACTTCCACCCGCACGACGACCGTCTCCCCGTCGGCCACGTCGGCCGCGCCCGGGCAGCTCACCACGGCGGGGATGCCCGCCGCCCGCGCGATGATCGCGCTGTGCCCGGTCGGGCCGCCGCGTTCGGTCACGATGGCCAGCACCTTCTCCACCGGCAACGTCGCGGTGTCCGCCGGGGCCAGATCACCCGCGAACAGCACGTAGGCCTCGTCCGGGTCCTCCGGCTGCGGCAAGCCGGGCATGGCCACGCCGAGCAACTTCGCGATCGTCCGGTTGGCCAGGTCCTCCAGGTCGCTGACCCGCTCGGCGAGGTAGCCGCCGGCGGCGCGCATCATCTCCTGGGCCTCGCCGATCGCGGCCCGGACCGCCCACGGCGCGGCGCGGCCGGACTCGACGGCGCGCTGCACCGAGCCACGCAGGCTCACGTCGCGGGCCATCATCGCCTGCGCCGCCAGCACGCCCGCCGCTTCCCCGGAGGCCCGCCCTGCGGTCTCCTCCAGCTCGTCGGCCACCTCGTCCAGCGCCTCGATCGCCCGGCGCAGCTCGGCGTCCCGGTCGGTCACGCTCGGCTCGGTCGTCGGCAGTTCCGGCGGCGGCACCATGCGGCGGGCGGGGCCCACGGCGAGGCCGGGGCTGGCGGCCAGGCCGGTCAACACCCGTGGTTCGGTGGCGGTCACGACTGCGCAGGCTCCTTGCTGTCGGCAGCGGACGCCGCGCCGGCGTCCGGGGCGTCCAGGTCGCGCGCGATCAGCTCGGCGAGCTGCCGCACCTCGCGCTCGGCCTGCTCTGCGTCGGCGGCGTCGGTGGACAGCACGACCTGCTCGCCGTGCTTGGCGCCCAGGCTCATCAGGGCGAGGATGCTCGCCGCGTCGACCGGGTCGGCGCCCGGACGGCCGATGCGGATCCCGACGCCGCGCTTCGCCGCCTCGGCGGCCGCGCCCGCCACGGCGGCCGCCGGCCGGGCGTGCAAGCCGACCCGGGAGCCGACCGTGACCTCGAGTTGGAACGTGGTGCCGGCCATGGTGATTCCTTCTTCCCTAACTTCTCCGGTGCTTGTCTGGCTGCCTGTGCTTGTCACGGACCGGTGTGGCAGTTCCTGGTGTGCCACGAGCCACCGAAGGTCACCGCGACGACTCGACGGTCACCTTGATCGCGCGGCCGTCGGCCACGGTCTCGATCGCCTCCAGCACGCTCTCCAGCGGCAGCCGGTGCGTGATCAGGTCGGCGACCGGGACCTCGCCACTGGCGATCAGCTCCAGCGCGCGCTTGTTGTGCGCCGGGCTGGACCCGTTCGCACCGACGATGGTCAGCTCGCGGTAGTGCACCAGGTTCGAGTCGCACGCGATGATCGGGTTGTCCTTGGGCAGACCGCCGAAGAAGCTGATCCGGCCCCGCCTGGCCACCATCCGCAGCGCGTCCTCCTGCGCCTTGCCGGACGCTGCGGCGGTGATCACCACGCTGGCGCCGCGGCCGTCGGTCAGCTTCAGCACCTCGTCGACCGGGTCGGTCTCCGCCGAGCAGATCGCCGCGTCCGGCTCGACCAGGTCGGCGGCCACCTTGAGCCGCTCGGCGTTCAGCTCGACCAGCGTGACGTGCTTGGCCCCGCGCGAGCGGGCCAGCCGCACGTGCAGGCAGCCGATCGGCCCGGCACCGACCACGACGACCGTGTCGCCTTCGCCGACACCGGCCAGCTCCTGGCCGTTGAGCACGCAGGCCAGCGGCTCGGCGACGGAGGCCTCCTCGAACGACAGGCCGTCCGGGATCCGGTTGAGACCGTCGACCGCGAGCACTTTGCGCGGCACGATCATGTACTCGGCGAAACCACCGTCGTAGTGGTAGCCCATCGATTCCTGGTTCGGGCAGATGGTCGGCCACCCTGCCCGGCATTCGACGCACTCGCCGCACGGGATCGCCGCGATCACCTGCACCCGGTCGCCGACCGACCAGCCCGTGACGCCGTCACCGAGCTCGACGATCTCACCGGCGATCTCGTGGCCGATCACCCGTGGCGGGACGATGTGGTGGTGGCCGTGCCGGGAGATCTTGACGTCGGTGCCGCAGGTGGAGCAGTTGCGCACGCGCAGCTTCACCTCGCCCGGGCCCGGGCTGGGCTCGGGTGCGTCCTCGAGCTTGATCTCGCCTGGCGCGTAGAACCGGGCGACCTTCATGCGTGAGCCTCCTGCTGATCGTTGCCCAGCAGCGACAGGACCGTCGCCGCGTCGGTGGCGGACCGCAGCACGGCCGCCTTGTCCGAGTCCATCAACACTTTCGACAGCGCCGCGAGAACCTCGACGTGTTCGCTGCCCGAGGCCGCGATCGCCACGCACAGGTGCACCGTGCCGGCGCCCCAGTCGACGCCGTCCGGGAACTGGACGACCGCGAGCTGAGTGCGCCGCACGTACTTGCGTGCCTCGTTGGTGCCGTGCGGGATGGCCACCCCTTCGCCGACGAAGGTGGAGACGACCTGCTCCCGCTCGTGCATCGCGGCCACGTACGGTTCGTCGACCGCGCCGAGGTCGACCAGCAGACGTCCGCACTGCTCGATCGCCTCGGCGCGGTCGGCCGCCGTGGCGCCCAACCGGATGGCGTCTGCGGTGAGGGTGTCAGTACTCAAGCTGACCGCCGTCCCGAATCGCCTTCTGCAGCTTGTCGAACACCGGGTCGCCGAGGAACATCGTGAAGCCGAGCACCGGCTTGTCCGGCTTGACCGCCTTGGCCCTGGAGACCAGCCCCTGCTGGCACAGCACCAGGTCGGCGTCGTCGGGGATCTGATTCACCGGCGAGTGCTGCACCTTCACCGAGTAGGGGGCCAGCGACGACGACAGCTGGCCGGCCAGCATGACGCTGCTGCCCATGCCCGCGTCGCACGCGACGACGACTTTCTTGATGGTGGATGCGTCCAATGTGCTCATGACGTTCAGCCCTTCTGCTTCGCGTTGCCGTCGACCTGTCCGCCCGCCGCGACTTGTTCCTGCAGTTCACGAGCCTTCTCCGCGCGGCCGAAGCCCAGCAGCACGGCGGCCACCAGGAACGACACCACGGTCGCGATCGCCACGCCCGCCAGCACGCCCAGGTGCCCACCCTTCGGGGTGACCGCCATGAGGGCGATGATGCTGCCGGGAGCCGGGGTGGCGGTGGTGCCCGCCTCGAAGACGACGAAGGTCAGCACGCCTGCCGCACCACCGGCGATGGCGGCCAGGATCAGCCGCGGCCGGGCCAGCACGTACGGGAAGTAGATCTCGTGGATGCCGCCGAAGAAGTGGATGATCATCGCGCCGGGGGCGGACGCGCGCATCATCCGCGGCCCGAACAGCAGGCAGGCCAGCAGGATGCCCAGGCCGGGCCCGGGGTTGGTCTCCATCAGGAACTGGATGGCCTTGCCGGACTCGGCCGCCTCGGCCGCGCCGAGCGGGCCGAGCACGCCGTGGTTGATGGCGTTGTTCAGGAACAGCACCTTGGCCGGCTCGATGATCAGCGAGGCCAGCGGCAACAGGCCGCTGTCCACCAGGAACTGCACGCCGCTGCCCAGCCACTCGGTGAGCGTGCGGACCACCGGCCCGATGCCCAGCATGCCGAGCACCGCCAGCGCGCCACCGATGATGCCCGCGCTGAAGTTGTCCACCAGCATCTTGAACGACGAGCTGGTGCGGTGGCCGATCTTGGTGTCGAACAGCTTGATCAGCCAGCCGCCGAGCGGTCCGACGATCATCGCGCCGAGGAACATCGGCACGTCGCTGCCGACCGCGACACCCACGGTGGCCACCGCGCCGACCACGCCACCGCGCTGGTCGTGCACCAGCCTGCCGCCGGTGTAGCCGATCAGCACCGGCAACAGGAACGTGATCATCGGGCCGACCAGCTTGGCCAGGGTCTCGTTCGGCCACCAGCCGGACGGGATGAACAGCGCGGTGATCAGGCCCCACGCAATGAACGCACCGATGTTGGGCATGACCATCGCGGCCAAGTTGCCGCCGAAACGCTGCACCTTGGTCTTGAGCCGGGACAGCGTGCTCTCGGTCGGGCCGGACGAAGTAGGCGACGGTGCCTCGTCTGCTCGAGTCATGGTCTCTCCTGCCGTCGGTGAGCAGTTAGTTGTGGTCGACCAGGAGCCGGTCGGCCGCGATCGTGGGGTGGATGGTCACCACGTCGGTGGTGACGTCCTCGGGTGTCGGCATGCGGGTGCCGGGCAGCGACACCGCGGCGGCCGCCCAGGCGAGTGCGGCGGTCAGCGCCCGCGGGCCGCTGGCCCCGCCTGCCAGGAAGCCGGCCAGCATGGCGTCGCCCGCGCCGACCGAACTGCGTGGCTGGGCGACGGCTTCGCCGTGCCAGGCCGCACCGCCCGGCTCGACAAGCACGGCGCCGTCGGGGCCCAGGCTGGCCAGCACCGAGCGGGCACCGGCCTGCTGCAGCATGCGGGCGGCCGCCACGGCGTCGCCGACGGTGAGCACTTCCCGGCCGGTGGCTTCCTGCAGCTCGGCTCGGTTCGGTTTCACCAGGTCGGGCCCTTCGGCGATGGCGGCGGACAGCGCAGGCCCGCTGGTGTCGACCGCGACCTTGACGTCGTGCGCGCGCAGCTCGCGGACCAGTGAGCCGTAGTAGGAGTCCGGGACACCGTCCGGGACGCTCCCGGCCACCACGACCCAAGCGGCCGTCGGCAGCTGGCTGATGACGCCGTCGCGGATCTGGGCGAGCTCCTCCTCGGTGAGCGCGGCGCCGCGTTCGTTGATCTTGGTGAGGGTGCCGTCCGGCTCCACCACGCTGATGTTCGACCGGGTGGGCTCGGCGACCGAGATGAGCACCGAGTGGATGTCGTCGGCCTCCAGCATCGCGGCCAGGTGCCTGCCTTCCGCACCGCCGACGGCCACCACGGCGCACGACGGGATGCGATGCGCCGCCAGCGCCCTGGTGACATTGATGCCTTTGCCGCCCGCCTCGACGTGCCCGCCGATCGCACGGACCAGGCCGCCCCGCTTCAGGCTGGGCACCTCGACCGTGCGGTCCACGCTCGGGTTCAGGGTGACGGTGAGGATCGTCCGCCCCGACGTGTCCCGGTCGCCGTACGACTCAGGAACCGCTCCTCCCACGCTGCCTCCTCCGGTCCTCGCCCTCGTGGGTGGACCGACCGTAGCACCGCAGATCTGTGTTTACAAGGGTTTCGCATAGTTTTTTGTTGCATCGGATTGATTTAGTTTGTATTGCCTGGTAGACGCGGACATTGCGGGTTGCCCGTTCGGCCAAGCGGCGGGTCCGTTGCGGTGGTACGGTGCAGTAACACCACGTAAACTCACAGAACCTCACCGCGAATCACACACGGAGCTGCGATGTATGCCGAGGAGCGCCAACAGCTGATCCTGGAGCGAGCTCGCAGCCACGGCAGGGTCGACGTGACCGCGCTGGCGCAGGAGTTCAACGTCACCACCGAGACGGTGCGGCGCGACCTGACCGCGCTGGAGCGGCATGGCGTGGTCCGGCGGGTGCACGGCGGGGCGATCCCGGTCGAGCGGCTGGGTTTCGAACCGGCCGTGTCCGCCAAGGACACCGTGATGACCGAGGAGAAGGAGCGAATCGCCAAGGCGGCGGTGGCGGAGATCCCGCCGGGCGGCGCGATCCTGCTGGACGCGGGCACCACCACGGCCCGCCTGGCGAACATCCTGCCGACCGACCGTGAGCTCACGGTGGTGACCCACTCGCTGATCATCGCCTCGACGCTGAGCACCCGCCGGAACCTGACGCTGATGATGGTCGGCGGCAGGCTGCGTGGCCGGACGATGGCGATGGTGGACGGCTGGGCACTGCACGCGCTGCACGAGACGTACGTGGACGTGGCCTTCATCGCCACCAACGGCCTGTCCGTGGAACGCGGCCTGACCACGCCCGATCCCGCCGAGGCGATGGTGAAGCGGGCGGCCATCGCGGCCGCGCGGCGGGTGGTGCTGCTGGCCGACCACACCAAGGTGGGCAACGACCACTTCGCACGCTTCGGCGAGCTGTCGCAGGTGGACACGTTCATCACCGACAGCGGCATCGACGACGAGGTGGCGGCCGAGATCGAAGCGGCGGGGCCGAAGGTCGTCCAGGCCTGACCCCTCCGCCCAGCCCGGCGTGCGGCCACACGTGGCTCACCTGGCCATGAAGGGACCGGTCAGGCCGTCCAGCTGGGCCCGTTCCAGCAGCTCGAGCGACGCCCGCAGATGGTCGAGGCAGGCGGGCAGGTCGTTGCGATCCAGCGCCCGCAACGCTTCCTCTCCCCGGCTGAGCCCGGCCAGCACGTCCAGGTAGCGCTCACCGGCCTGCGCGTCCCGTTGCTGGTCCACCGACAGCTGCAGCAGCTCGATCTGCCTGGCCAGCCGGTCGGCCAGGAGGCGGTGCGGACTGAGCCCTCGTGGCGACGCGCTCATCGCCCCCTCCTTCCGCCGGCCGGGAGCGGCCCGAGACGACCTGAGACGACCACTATGCCCCGGGCACCACCGTGGGGGCCGCCCGGCGCGGCGAGTGAAAATCGACGGTACCGCGGATGTGCCCGAAAGGGCCGACCTTGCGCGCGCGCACGCGCGCGAACACCGCCGCAGACCGGGTGTCCGTGGCAGAATCGCTCGGCACGCCGCGGGAGAGAGGCTCGTCGATGAGTGCACCGCTGCGCATCAGCCGCCTGGCCGCCGCGCTGCTCCTCGTGCTGGTGCTGTCCTGCGGCTGCTCCGGCGAGTCCGGCACCATCCGCCTCACCCTGGCCACGTTCGGCGAGTTCGGCTACCGGGAGCTGGTCGAGACGTTCGAGCGGGAGAATCCCGGCATCACCGTCGTCACCCGGGTCACCGACTTCGACAGCCATCACAAGGCGCTGGCCACCGCGTTGGGTACCGGCCGGGGAGCGCCGGACGTGGTGGCCATCGAGGAGCAATACCTGCCCAGCATGCGGCAGGCCGCGGACAAGTTCGTCGACCTGAGCACGTTCGGGGCGGACAAGCTGCGCAGCCGCTGGGCGGAGTGGAAGTGGGCAGGCGGGCTGGCCGGCGACAGGGTCATCGGTCTCGGCACCGACATGGGCGGGCTGGCCATGTGCTACCGGCGGGACCTGTTCGCCGCCGCGGGCCTGCCGACCGATCGGGAGGCCGTCGCACGGCTGTGGCCGACCTGGCGCGCGTTCGCCGGGGTGGCCGAGCAGTTCGCGGCATCGGCACCGGACGGCGTGCACTTCACCGACTCCGCGGCCAACGTGTTCCAGTCGATGGTCAGCCAGCTGGACCACAACTACTTCGCCACCGACGGCTCCTACGTCGCCGGG
Organism: Thermocrispum sp.; assembly: GCF_002919275.1. Taxonomy (NCBI): domain Bacteria; kingdom Bacillati; phylum Actinomycetota; class Actinomycetes; order Pseudonocardiales; family Pseudonocardiaceae; genus Thermocrispum; species Thermocrispum sp. The sequence continues at coordinate 27,269 of NZ_PKFA01000039.1, forward strand.
AGGAACGAGCGGCTGAAGCAGGCGTTCACCCTCGCGGGCCTGCTGGGCGCCCGCGGCCACACCGCGAAGGTGCAGCCGTTCACCCAGGAGTGGAGCACGGCGATCCGCTCCGGGAAGGTGGCCACGGTGTCCTGCCCGTCGTGGATGCTCGCGTTGATCCGCAACGCGGCAGGCCCGCACGGGGAAGGCAGATGGGACATCGCGACGGTCCCGGGGGGCACGGGCAACCGCGGCGGCTCCTACCTGGCGATCCCGGCGCAGACCAAGCACGCCCGCCAGGCGTACCGACTCGCCGAATGGCTGACCGCGCCGGAACAACAGCGCCGCTCGTTCCTCACCACCGGGCTGTTGCCCAGCTGCCCCGAGGTGTACCGCGACCCGGCCATCCGGTCCCGCCGGGACGAGTACTTCTCCAACGCCCCGGTCGGCAAGATCTACGCCGCGGCGGCGGACAAGCTGCGGCCCACGTTCCGCGGTGTCGACGACGCCAAGGTGCGGCCGCGCTTCGACGCCGCGCTCGGCCGGATCGAGGAAGGAGCGCTCGGCGTGCCGGAGGCCTTCCGGGAAGCGGTCGAGCAGGGCCGCGAGGCGCTGGAAGGAGGCTGACCTGACCGGACCTGCGGCGAAGCACGCGCCCATGGGCGGGCGCGCCGCCGGCTACCTGCTGCTGGCGCCGTTCCTCGTCGTGTTCGCGGTGTTCGGCCTGTTGCCGATGCTGTTCACCGCGTGGGTCTCGCTGCACGACTGGCATCTGCTGGACGGCCCGCGATCGTTCACCGGGACGGGCAACTACCTCCGGCTGCTGTCCGACTGGCGCTTCTACAACGCGCTGGGCAACACGGTGAGCATCTTCCTGCTGTCCACCGTGGTGCAGCTGCTGGCCGCGCTGGGACTTGCCGCGCTGCTCAACCGTCCGCTGCGGGCTGCCACCTGGTGGCGGGCGGGCGTGCTGCTGCCCAACGTCGTCTCCGTGGTGGCGGTCGCGCTGGTGTTCGGGCAGCTGTTCGGGGACACCAGCGGCACCGTGAACGCGGTGCTGCAGTCGCTCGGGCTCGATCCGGTCGACTGGCACGGCGACCGGTTGGCGGCCCACCTGGCCGTCTCCGTGATGGTCATCTGGCGCTGGACCGGGTACAACGCCCTGCTGTACCTGGCCGCCATGCAGTCGATCCCGCAGGAGCGCTACGACGCCGCCGCGCTGGACGGGGCGTCCCGCTGGCGCGCGTTCTGGTCGATCACCGTCCCCGGCATCCGGCCCACCATCCTGTTCACGGTGGTCATCTCCACCATCGGTGGCCTGCAGCTGTTCACCGAGCCGCAGCTGTTCGACCCGCTGGGCACCGCGGGCACCGGGGGCACCGACCGGCAGTTCCAGACTCTGGTGATGTACCTGTACGAGCGCGGGTTCACCGACTACGACGCGGGGTACGCGGCCGCGGTGGCCTGGGCCGTGGTGGCCGTCTCGGGCATCGTGGTGCTGGTCAACTTCGGCCTGGTCCGGCGCATGGTGGCAAGGAGCTGACCATGACCGCGACGGTGACCAGGCAGGTCAGGGACCGGCAGAGCACGCGCCGGACCCGGGACGCGTCCGGCTCCACCCGCAGCCCGGTGCGCTGGTGGGCCTACGCCGTCCTGGTCGCCGTCGGCACCGCGTCGATCTTCCCGCTGTACTGGTCGTTCGTCGTCGCCAGCAGCGAGGGAGCTGCCGCGTCCGGACTCCCTTCCCTGGTGCCGGGGCCCCACTTCCCGGACAACCTGGCCAGGGTGGTCACCACGGTCGACTTCGCCTTCGCCATGCAGAACTCGTTGATCGTGGCGAGCACGGTGGCAGCGGCCAACGTGGCCATCTCGACACTGGCCGGGTTCGCGTTCGCGCACCTGCGCTTCCCCGGCCGCAACACGCTGTTCCTGCTGGTGCTGGGCACCGCGATGATCCCGGCCCAGCTCGGCGTCGTCCCGCTGTACCTGGTGGTGTCGGATCTCGGCTGGTACGGCAGGCTGGAAGCGGTGATCGTGCCCGCGCTGGCCGGCGCGTTCGGCGTGTTCTGGATGCGCCAGGCATGCGAGGAGGCGGTGGACCGGGACGTGGTGGACGCCGCCAGGCTGGACGGCTGCTCGCTGCTGCGGGTGATCTGGCACGTGGTGCTGCCCGCGGTCCGGCCGCAAGCGGTGGTGCTGGCCATGCTGACGTTCATGTCCGCGTGGAACGACTTCTTCTGGCCGCTGATCGTGCTGGACCCGGTGGACAGTCCGACCGTGCAGGTCGTGGTGTCCGAATTGGCCAGCGGCTACTTCACCGACTACGCGCTGATGCTCACCGGTGCCACACTGGGCGTGCTTCCGGTACTGGCGGTCTTCGTGCTGCTGGCACGGCGGATCGTCACCGGGATCATGCACGGCGCGGGACGAGGCGTGAGGTGAGGCGGGATGACTGCGGTGACCCGGCCGAGCGGCGCGAGCACGTCACCACACGGCCTGACGTTCCCCGCGGGTTTCCGGTGGGGCGCGGCCACCGCCGCGTACCAGATCGAGGGCAGCACCACGGTGGACGGCCGCGGCCCGTCGATCTGGGACACGTTCGCCGCCAAGCCGGGGGCGATCCTCAACGGCGACACCGGCGAGCAGGCCTGCGACCATTTCCGCCGCTACGCCGACGACGTGCGGCTGATGGCCGAGCTCGGGTTGCCCTGCTACCGCTTCTCGGTCGCCTGGCCACGGGTGCAGCCGGACGGCCGCACCACCAGCGCCGCGGGCCTCGGCTTCTACGACCGGCTGGTCGACCAGCTGCTCGAGCACGGCATCGAGCCGATCGCCACCCTGTACCACTGGGACCTGCCGCAGGCGCTGCAGGACGAGGGCGGGTGGCCTGCCAGGGACACCGCGCTGCGCTTCGCCGACTACGCCGAGGCGGTCTACCGGGTGCTCGGCGACCGGGTGACCGACTGGACGACGATCAACGAGCCGTTCTGCTCGGCCTACTTCGGCTACGGCACCGGGATCCACGCGCCGGGCATCCGGGACGAGGCCGCCGCGCTGCGGGCCGCGCATCACCTGTTGCTGGCGCACGGGCTGGGCACCCGGTCGCTGCGCGCGGCTGCCACCGGCCCGCTGCGGGTGAGCATCGTGTTCAACCTCGGCTCGATCCTCATCGCCAGGGACGACCCGGAACACCGGGAGGCCGCGCGCAAGGTCGACGGCATGCAGAACCGGCTGTTCCTCGACCCGGTGCTGGGCGCCGGATACCCACCGGACGTGCTGGCCGACATCGCGTTCCTCGACGCGCTGGAACCGGCGATCCAGGACGGCGACCTGGACGTCATCGCCACCCCGATCGACCACCTCGGCGTCAACTACTACGGCCCGACCCGGTATGCGCCGTCCGGTGACCCCACCGCCCGCGGCACGTGCGACTTGCCGGGTGTGCGCGGGGTCGACACGCTGCCACCGCGCGGCAGGCTCACCGGATTCGGCTGGGAGCAGGACCCGGATGCGCTGACCGATCTGCTGCTGTCGGTGTCCGAGCGCTGCGACGTCCCACTGATCGTCGCCGAGAACGGCGCTTCGTTCGCCGACGAGGTGATCGGCGACCGGGTGCACGACGCCGAGCGCACGCGCTATCTGGCCGAGCACATCCGCGCGGTGCACCGGGCGCTGCAGCTCGGCGCGGACGTGCGGGGTTACCTGGTGTGGTCGCTGCTGGACAACTTCGAGTGGGCGATGGGCTTCAGCCAGCGGTTCGGCATCGTGCACGTCGACTTCGCGACGCAGCGGCGGCGGGTGAAGGACAGCGGGTGGATGTTCTCCGAGGTGGCCAGGTCCAACATGCTGCCCGCCTCGGTGGCCGACCCGGACCCGGGCACCTACCGCCGCCGTCCGGTGGTGGACCGGGAACGCTGGGGGCTGGTCGCGCTCGGCTGAGCCGCCCGGTGCGCGGCGACGGCCGCGCGGGTGATGCCCAGCCGGGTGGTCACTCCGAGCACCCGCTGGATGCGCTCGACGTGCTTGCGCACCGCCTGCCGGGACAGCGACAACCGGTGCGCGACGTCGTCGTCCGGCCAGCCGTCGGCGACCAGTTCGGCCACGGTGACCTCCAGCGGGGACAACGAGTCGGCCGCATCGGGCCTGCGCAGCACTTCCGCCCTGCGCAGGCCGTAGGGGCGGAGGCGTTCCTCGGCCCGCGCCACGCACCACGCGGCGCCGAGATCCGTGGCGACCAGCAGGCTGTCGCGGAGTGCGCTGCGGGCTTCGGCTTCCCGGCCGGTCCTGGCGAACAGCTCGGCGGCGTCGGCCAGCACCATCGCGTATTCGTACCGCCGCCCGGCCTGCTGGAACCGGCTGGCCAATGCCGCCAGCTCGTCCGGTTCGGTGGCGAGCAGCCCATGGCACCACGTCGCTGCCGCCGTGGCCCGTCCCGGGGCGTCCTCCTGCCGCTTCCCCGCCTCAGCCACCTCGCACACGTCCTGCGCCAGATCGGTGCGCCCGGCTCGCAGCGCCAACCGGACCACGGCGGGCAGCCACTGATGGCGCGCCGCCCACGGCCGATCGAGCTCCAGCATCGGCTGCAGCGCCGCCAGCGCCTCCTCCAGCTCGCCGCGCCGTTCGGCGGCGAGCGCACGAGCGGCCATCAGGAACTCGGCGTGGTCCTTCTCGGCCCCGACGGAGAACGGGAGGTCGGCGGCGGCCCGCAGGTGATTCTCCAGCTGACGCTCGTCGTCACGCAGGCCGGCGATCAGGGCGGTCATGCCGTGCCGCAGCACGATCGCTCCCCTGCGGCGCAGCCCGTACAGGGTCACCTCGGACGCCGCCTGCGGCACGGCGTCCAGCTCGACGATCGCCTGGTCCCACCGGCCGAGCCAGAACGCGTGCACCGCGGCGGGCACCGGCAGCCCGGCCGAGCCGCGGCCGTCCCGGCGCACGATCAGCTGCCGGGCTTCCGCCATGCACCGGTCCGCTTCGTCGAAGCGATCGAGCGCATGCAGGGTGGCGACGCGATCGTCGAGCAGACTCACGTGCACATCGACCAGGTCCGGATGATCACGCACGGCGGCGAGGGCGGCGTCGACGTGGTGCAGTGCTTGCCGATGCCTGCCGCGGGCCGACTCCACCTGCCACAGCCGCCGCAGCGCGTGCACGGTGTCCAGCGGATCCGCCCCGGCATGCTGCAACATCGCGCGCGCATCGTTCTCGGCGTCCGCCAGGTCTTCGCACCCTGGGCGCTCGATCGAGGCGAGCAGCATCCGTTGTTGCGCTCGCCATCGCGGCGGCACGTCCGCGTCGTCGGCGGCCGAACGCAGCGTCAGGCAGGCTTGCCCCGGCACCCCGCGCACCGCGTCCAGATAGGCCAAGAGCAGGCGCATCTCCGCAGCGGTACCGGCATCCGTGGTCATCGCCAGCACCGCCCGCGCCTCCGCGTCGGCCCGTCTTCCCAGCCAGAACCGGAGCCGGGCGAGCCGTGCGGTCAGCACTTCCCGGGTACGCTCGTCGGCCACGACCACCCGCACCGCACGTTCCAGCAGGTCGGCCGCCAGTTCCGGGGACCGGCGGGCGACGGTGTCGCTGTGCTGGAGCAGCCAGTCGATCGTCCATGCGTCGGGCTCCACCGGGGCGGCAAGCAACTGCTGCGCCACCCGGTCCGGATCGCTGCCGGCGGCAGCCAAGGTGCGGGCGGCTTGCCGATGCAGCGCCACGCGCACCGCTTTCGGCATGGCCTCGTGCAGGGCCTGCCGCACCAGCGGGTGACGGAACGCGAACCGGTCGCCCGCGTCCCGCAGCACCCCGGCCGCGACCGCCTCCTCGACCGGGCCGATCAGGTCGGACACCGGACGGGCCGTCGCGGCGGCGACCTCACCGAGGTCGAACTCCTGCCCGAACAGCGACGCCCAGCGCAGCACGTCGCGTGCGGGTTCGCCCAGAAAGCCGAGCAGGCCGGTCAACTCGGCCGACACCCAGCCCAGCGCCCGGGGGACCGCATCACGGTCCACCTCGGCCAGGCCGTCGTCGACGCGCAGCCCGCCTGCGCGCCGCAGCCCGTCGATCATCAGGTGGATCAGCCGCGGATTGCCCACCGCCCCGGCCACCACGTCGAGCAGCGTCACCGACGGCTCGGCACCGGCCAGCGCGCACACCAGGTCGGCGACTTCGTCCTGATCCAACGGCGGTATCCGCACCGGACCGCCGAACGCCGCGCGCACCCGGTCGACCGCGTCGCGGCGAGGCACCGGCCGGGCCGCCGCCAGCACCAGCAACGGGGCCCGCCGCGTCATGCGCACCAGACGGTGGCAGGCCAACAACGACGCTTCGTCCGCCCATTGCACGTCGTCCAGCACCACGACCAGCGGCCGGTGCGCACACAGCTGGTCCACGATGGCAAGCAGCCGCTCGATGGCGATGCGCTCGGCGTCCCCGGTCCGTCGCGCCCCGTCCCGCTGACGCAGCTCGCGAGCCAGCTCCCGGCGCTGCGGATCCGGCGACCTGGCGTCCACGCCGAAGGCTTCCAGCAGCATGCCGAGCGGGAACCGGCCGCTCAGCTCGTCCCCCGCGGCCCACACGACCGGGCAGGCGTGGCCGGCGTGGTCCAGCACGGCGGCCAGCAGCGCGGTCTTCCCGCACCCCGGCTCGCCCTCGACCCACACCGCTCCGCCCCGTCCCTCGGCGAGCCGGACGAGGTGGTCCCGCAATGCCGCCATCGCCTGCGCACGGCCGACGAACGGCGCCGGAGCCGACGGCCGCAAGCCGGCGTCCTGCCACGGCGAGAGCGACCGCATGTCTTGCTGGATCGCCTCACGCACCGAGCGCAGTGCCGGACCCGGTTCGATGCCCAGTTCGCCGGCCAGCACCCGCTCCGCGTCCGCGTAGACCGCAAGCGCCTCCTCGCTGCGGCCGCCGGCGTGCAGCGCCGACATCAGCAGGCCGCGGGTCCGTTCCCGGGTCGGATGCTCGGCGACCAGCCTGCGCAGCTCGTCGACCACCTCCTCGGCCCGCCCGGCGGCCAGCGCGGCCTCCGCCCGGCTTTCCACCGTCGCCAGCCGGATCTCCGCCAGCCGAGCTCGGTGCCGGGCGGCGAACGGCCCGCCGACGTCCGCCAGCGCTTCGCCCCGCCACAACGCCAATGCGTCGGACAGCAGCCGGTAGGCCTCCTGCCAGCGATCCTCGGCCGCACACTGGGCGGCGCGCTCGCGCATGTGCTCCAGCCGCACCACGTCGATGCGCGCCGGATCGACCCGGAGCTCGTAACCGCCGCCCGCCGAGACCAGCACTTCCCCGCTGGACCACCGTGACCGGCGCGGCTCCAGCACGCGGCGCAAGTCCGAGACGTAGGTGTAGAGGCTGCCTTCCACGGTGGCGGGCGGATCGTCACCCCACACCGCCTCGATCAGCTCCGCCCGGCTGACCGTCTGCCCGGCGCGCATCGCGAGCACGGCGAAGACCGCACGACGGCGGCCCGAGCCGAGGTCGAGCACCTGCTCGCCACGGCGGACGCGCAACGGACCGAGCAGCTCGATGTCCAGTCCGCGCTGTTCCTCCGGCATCTCGTCCCCCTCCGCGGCCGGTTCAGTATGGCCCAGCCCACAGCGGCCGGGAAGGCGCCGGGCAGAACCTCCGCCAAATTGTGAAGAAATTTCATGAAGGTGTCGTGAAGACTTCGCGGAGGACACTGCGGGCAGACTGCGGGCACCGCAGGACACCGGACGCGAGATGTCGTATGGCGACCCGTGGAGGGACGGCAATGGCGCACGTACGGGTGGCGATTTTCGCCTCGGACCCGCTCACCGAGGCCGGTCTGCGCGGCTGTCTGCGCGAACGCGGCGAGCTGAGCGTGCTGGACGACCCGCCGCCCGGGGACGCCGACGTGATCGTGGCAGCCATCGACGAGCTGAACGCGCCGACGCTGACCATGCTGCGCAGGTGGGCCGACACCGCGGGCCGCCCGGTCGTGCTGCTGGTCAGGGAGCTGTCCGAAACCGACCTGCTGCACGTCATCGAGCGGAAGGTCGTCGCGGTCGTCCCGCGGACCGCGGCACCGGACGAGCGCGTGGTCCAGGCGGTGCTGACCGCCGCCAACGGCGGCGGCCTCCTCCCACCGCGCCTGCTGGGCAGCCTGCTGCGGCACTTCGAGAAGCTGCACCGGGAAGTGCTGGCGCCACGCGGGCTCAGCTCGTCCGGCATCACCCCCCGCGAAGCCGACGTGCTGCGCCTGATGGCCGAGGGCCTGGACACCGCCGAGATCGCGGAGAAGCTGTGCTACTCCCAGCGCACGGTGAAGAACGTGCTGCACGGCCTGACCAACCGGTTGAACCTGCGCAACCGGGCGCATGCGGTGGCACACGCACTGCGAGCCGACGTGATCTGACCACGGCGTCCCGAGTCCCGGCGCGGCGGAAGAAGAACGCGGCAGGCACGTCCCGCGCAGCCGGTCAGCGGATCGACTCGGCGGGGCTGCGCGGCTTCGGCTCCCGCTCGGCGAGCACCAGCTGCGGGAGCTGCTCGGCCAGCGCGGCACGCGACTCCAGCCGGAGCGCACGCAGGATCCGCACCACGTGGGCCTGCACGGTACGTCGCGGCAGCAACAGCTCGGTGGCGATCTCCGGATTGGACTTGCCACGCGAGACCAGTTCGGCGATCCGCCGCTCCACCGGCGACAGCGACTCCCAGCCCGCGCGCGGCCGCGGCACGCTGTCCACCTGGCCGACGTGCACGTCGTAGGCGGCCAGGCGATCCGCCGCCCGGCGCTGGTCCCACCTGGCGGCCAGCCCGCGGTAGATCTCGACCGCCTCCCGCAGGCACTCCCTTGCCCGCTCCGGCCTGCCCGCTTCCGCGTGCAACTCGGCCAGGTCCTCCAAGGCCCAGGCCAGCTCGACGACCCGGCCCGCGGCGCGATGGTGCGTCACCACCGCGCTGCCCGCCTCGGCGTCCCGGTCGATGAGCGCTCGGCACCACTGCAGGGCGGCCGCGGCCCTGGCGGGCACCTTCTCCCGATCCGCTTCGTACTCGCACGCCGCCAGCGCAGCGCGCGCCGCTTCCTCGTCACCGAGCTGCCGGGCGAGCCGCGCGATGCCCGGCAACCACTGATGCCGCAGCATCATCTGCGCGTAGTCGACGTTGAGGATCGGCGAGAGGATGGCCAGCGCCCGCCGCGGCTCGCCTGCCTGTTCGGCCGCCAACGCCTGCGCCACCAGCAAAAAGTCGACGCTCTCCCGCTCGGAGCGGGTCGTGGGGTCGTGCACCGCGGCGGCGTCCAGGTGGTTGGCCGCGCGCCCCCGGTCGTCCCGGTGCCCGGCGATCAGCGCCGCCACGCCGTGCAGCAGCAGCGCAGCGGGTCCCGGCTCCCGCAGACCGTAGAACGAGATCTCCGGCCCGTCCTCGATGACCGTGTCCAGCTCGGCCATCGCCTCGTCCCAGCGGCCTTCCCAGTAGTAGTGCACCGCCGCCGACACCTGCAGTCCGCTGGGCAGCGAGTGCTGCACGGAGATCTCGCGCGCCGACCGCAGCGCCTCGCGTGCCTCGGGCAGCCGGTCGAGGTTCTGCAGCGTGAACATCCGGTTGTCCAGCAGATCGAAGTGGATGTCGGCCAGGTCGGGCCGGTCGCGCACCACCTCAAGCGCCCGGTCGACGTGGCGCAGCGCCGCTTCGTGGTCGCGTCGCAGCGAGCAGATCTGCCACAGCGTCTGGTGCGCGTGTGCCAACAGGTAGGCGTCCCCGGTGCGCTCCGCCGTCGCGCACGCCGCTCGCGCGTCGGCCTCTGCGGCGTCCATGTCGGACAGATCGCCGCGCCGGAAGTTCACCAGCAGCGCCAGGTGCCGCGAACGCCAGATGTCCGGCAGCTCCGGGTCGGCCATGGACTCGGCGATGACCTCCTGCGCCAGCGCGGTCCGCCCGCTGCGATGCAGCATCGCCGCGTACAGCTGGTGCAGCTCGGCGGTCCGCTCCGGTTCGGTGGACAGCTCGATGGCCTGCCGTACCCGTTGCAGCGTCGTCTCGGGATCGCGCGCCAGGCGGAAGAGCACCTTGGCCAGCGCCTCGCTGAGCAGTTCCCGGTGCCGGGCGTGCAGCGTCGGAATGTCGACCACCCGCTGCAGCAGGTCGACTGCGATGTGCGGGGCGCTGTGCGCCAGCTCGGCGCTGTTCGCGACCAGCCACTCCCCGACCCAGGCGTCGATCGCGTTCGGGGCGGCGATCAGCTGCTCGGCCACCCGGCGCACCGGTGCCCCGCCCGCGGCCAGCGCTTCGGCCGCCTGCCGGTGCAACGCCGACCGCATCGCCGCCGGGATGTCGGCGTAGAGCGCCTGACGCAGCAGCGGGTGCCGGAACCGCAGCTGCAGGCCCGCGTCGACGACGATGTCGGCGGCAACCGCCTCCTCGAAGACCGCGACCAGGTCGGCAGGAGTGCGACGGGTCACCGCCGCGACGTCGTCCACGGTGAACTCCGGCCCCAGCAGGGCGGCCATGCGCAACGTGTCGCGGGTGGCTTCGCTGACGCCGTCCAACGTCCTGCCCATCGCGGCGATCAGCGAGGTCGGCGGCTCGTAGGCCCGCTCGTCCACCTCCGCCACGCCGTCGACCACCTCGATGGCGCCGCTGCGCAGCAGGCCGTCGACCATCTCCCGCAAGTACAGCGGGTTGCCTTCCGCCCGGGCCGCCAGATCGAGCAGCCCGCGCCCCGGCCGGGCGCGCACCCGTGCCGCGACCAGCTCCCGGCTCGCCGCCGGGTCGAGCGGCGCCAGCGTCAGCGTGGTTTGGCCGCGGGCGCTGACCCGCTGCCGGAGCTGAACCAGATCCGGCCGGTTCGGTGCGGGCCGGGCCGCCCCGACGAGCAGCAGCGGCAGCTGGCGGCTGGCCGCCGACAACCGGTGCCACACCAGCACCGAGGCCTCGTCGGCCCACTGCATGTCGTCCAGCACCAGCACCTGCGGGGCTTCCGCGCACAACGTGTCGACCAGGGAGAGCAGGCTGTCCACCGCCGCCAGCATGGGATCGGCAGCGCCGGTCAGGTCGGTGTGCTGGGTGCCCTGCAACTGCTTGGCCAGCGCCGCACGGCGCGGATCGGGCGAATGCACGTCGATGTCCAGGCACTCCAGGACGACCTGCAACGGGAAGCGCTGGGCCAGTTCGTCGGCGACCGCCCAGGACAGCGCGCAGCCGCGTGCTTCGACGTCGGCCAGCGCGGTGCCGAGCAGTTCCGACTTGCCGATGCCCGCCGCGCCCTCCACCCAGACGGAATGGCCGCGCCCTGCCACCAGCGCGTCGACCTTGGCCCGCAGCAACCTCAGCTCCTCGTCCCGTCCGAACAACGGAGCGGGCTCACCGGCCGGCTCCGGCGCATCTGCGGCCTCCGTTCGCGGGGAAACCTTCGCGGGCTCGCGGCGGGGCCCGGCCAGCTCCGGGTCGCCTGCCAGCATCCTGTCGTTGAGCTCCTGCAAGGCGGGTCCCGGCCGGACACCCAGCTCCTGCTGGAGCACCCGGCGTGCGTCGTGGAACACCTCCAGCGCCTCGGCCTGCCTGCCGTCGCGATACAGCGCCAGCATCAACAGCGCCCGCAGTGACTCGCGCAGCGGATGGTCGGCCACCAGTGCGGCCAGCTCGGCGGCCACGTCGGCGTGCTCGCCGACCTCGAGCAGGGCGGCGGCCCTTCGTTCGTGCACGTCGATGCGCCGCTCGAGCAGCCGCTGCCGCTCCTGCTCGGCGAACGGGCCAGGAACGCCTCCGAACGGCTCCCCGCGCCACAGGCCCAGCGCGGCGGTGTAGGTGTCGGCGGCTTCGCGGTGCGACCCGGATGCCGCGGCCTGGTCGGCGGCCTGGCGCAGCCGGTCGAACTCGGCCAGGTCCAGCGCACCGGGCGGCAGCCGCAACCGATAGCCGCCCTGGCCCTTCTCCAACGGTTCACCGGCCGGCGCCAGGCACCGGCGCAGGCCGGACACGTAGGTGTAGACGCTGCCGTCCGCGCTGGCCGGCGCCGCATCGCCCCACACCGCGTCGATCAGCTCCCGGCGGCTGACCTCCGCACCGGCTCGCGCGGCCAGCGTGGCGAACACCGCCCGCTGCCGGGCGGGCCCCAGCGACAGCTCCACGTCCCCGGCACGGGCACGAACCGGACCGAGCAAGTCCACCCTCAGCTGGCCGCCCCGTCCGTCACCGCGTGCCATGCCAGCCCTCCGACAGCCCGCACTTGTCAACCCGTCACCGGCACACCATCCGGTGAACATTGGTCCCGGCGTGCCGGAGTGTAGCGGGTGATCACCTCGACGTGACCCGACGAAAGGGTGCAAGAAAGTGCAAGCTCGATTCGATTCAGTACGGCGCGCCGGGCACCCCGGCCGTCCGGTCCGGCGGCCCGGCGGGAAGCCTGCCTGCTGGCTCGCGGCGGCTCAGCCGACGGCTCGCCAGCGCATTCGGCAGGAGCCGTCCAGCAGCACCACGTTGCCGTCGTCGGTGACCAGCAGCCACTCCACCGGCTGGCCTGCGGTGCCGCTGGACCACACCGGCCAGTCGCCTGCGTCGTAGAGCACCAGGTCCCCGTCCAGCATCAGGGTCAGGCCGCCCGCCGGAATGCCCGCGCTGCCGACCGACCACACCGGCTTGCCGGTGCTGTCGGCCAGGAGCAGCTCGCCGTCGTCCCGATGGGTCAGGGTGAACCGGCCCGCCGGGCTGGACAGCGACGACCGGCACAGCCAGTCGCCCCGCTGCAGGCAGCCCGCGCCGGAGAGCACCTGCTCGCGCCACATCGTCGCGCGGCTTGGCCGCGTCTTCGTCGACGCCGTCACGCCGTGACCCGCACGTAGTCGACCAGCATCCGCTGCGGGAACTGGGTGCTGCCGTCGGGATCGCCCGGCCAGTGCCCGCCGACCGCCACGTTGAGGATGAGGAAGAAGTCGTGGTCGAACACCCAGCGCCGACCGCCGAGGTCGGCGGGCGTGCGCACCTGGTACACGTGCCCGTCGACGGACCATGCGATGCGGTTCGGTGACCACTCGACGGCGAAGACGTGGAAGTCGTCGGCGAACTGCTGACCGTTCGGCAGCGTGTAGGCCGCGCCGATCCCGCCGCCACCGGAGTAGCCGGGTCCGTGGATGGTGCCGTGCACCGTGGACGGCTCCCTGCCGATGTTCTCCATGATGTCGATCTCGCCGCAGTCCGGCCAGCCGACCTGGCCGAAGTTGTCGCCCAGCAGCCAGAACGCGGGCCAGATGCCCTGGCCGCGGGGGATCTTGATGCGGGCTTCGAACCGCCCGTAGGTGGTGCGGAACTTGCCCGCGGTGGTCAGCCGGGCCGAGGTGTATTCGCACCGGCCGTACCAGCACCGGTAGTCCGCCGGGTTTTCCTTGCGCGCGGTGATGACCAAGTTGCCGTTGCCGTCGTGCACGGCGTTGCGGGTGCTGTCGGTGTAGTACTGCCGTTCCGCGTTGCTGGGGTTGTCGCCGGTGTCGAAGTACCACTTCGACGTGTCCACCGGGGTGCCGGCAGGGGCGTCGAACTCGTCGGAGAACACCACGTCGGCGGCCAAGGCGCGCGGCGTCCCGGACGTCACGGTGACCGGCGCGGACACCGTGGCGGTCATGACCAACGAGCTCATCACCGCGAGCGCGGAGCGGCCGATCGATTGCATGGCGGCGGGTCACCTTCCCGAGGTCGACAGCGCGCAGCGTGATTGTCCAGCCGACGGGTGATCGTCGGCGCTGGCAGCCTAGCGGTTTGCCTCGAAGGCCCGGCAGGTTTGCCCTCGGTTGCCCCGCGGCATGACCGTGGGCGAGCGCCAGGCCGGAAGCGACTTCGCCAACGGCCGCCCGCTCCAGCCCGGCCGGAAATGCGGCCACGCGGTCGCATACCCCGCGTTCCACACCCCCCGATCCGGTGGTCAGCCGCGGTCGTCACCTTCCTGCGGATCCCACGCCAGCAGCCGCACCTTGGCCACCGTCCGGACGTGTGTGCGCATGGCCTCGGCCGCCCTGTCCGGGTCGCCCGCCCGGATCGCCTCCAGGATCGCCCGGTGCTGCGCCATGGACTGGTGCGGCCGCTCCGGCTGGCGCAGCGACTCGTTCCTGCTCTCGGCGATCTGCACCGAGATCGAGCGCATGAACTCGGCCAGCAGCCCGCTGCGCGCGGCCGCGGTGATCGCCTCGTGGAACCGCCGGTCGCCCTCGATGCCGTAGCCGCCGTCCTCGATCTCGGCCGCCATGTGCTCCAGCGCGGCGTCCATCGCGGCCAGGTCCTCGTCGGTGCGCCGCATGGCGGCCAGCTCGGCCAGCTTCGTCTCCAGCGCCTCGCGCGCCTCCAGCACCTCGGGCAGCCTGCGGCGGCGTGCCATCATCTCGTCCACCGTCTCGACGGCCAGCCGGTCGGCGCGCAGGTAGGTGCCGCCGCCGTGCCGGGACTCGACCAGTCCCTGCACCTCCAGCACCACGATGGCCTGCTTGACCGATGCACGGCTGACCCCGAGCCGCTCGGCCAGCTCCCGCTCACCGGGCAGCTTGTCGCCCGCGCGCAGGCCCGCCTCCTCGACATGCGCCTTGATGCGCTCGATGACCTGCTCGTACAGCCGCAGCCGGTTCACCCGGCTCAGGGCCCCAGACACCGGAACTACCCTTCGCTCGTCGATCGGCGCAGCGCGTACCGACGCTCGACCACGGACAAACTGGATAAGCCACTCTACCAATGAGACCTTGACAGTGACGCCGCTCACGAGACAAAGTGGCTCATCCACTAATCCACTCAGCCACCAGTCCGTTGGCGACGTCAAGGAGGACGGTCGTGTCCGCGGAAATGATCTCGATCCTCGTCCTCGCCGTGATCTTCGTGCTGGCCACGACGCTGTCGATCAACATGGGCGCGCTCGCCTTCGCGGGCGCCTTCCTGGTCGGCACGCTGGCCGGTGGCCTGGATTCCGACGGCATCTTCGCCGGCTTCCCCGGCGACATCTTCGTCGTGTTGGTCGGCGTCACGTACCTGTTCGCCATCGCCCGCGCCAATGGCACGACCGACTGGCTGGTCGGCGCCGCGGTGCGCCTGGTCGGCGGCCGTATCGCGCTCATCCCGTGGGTGATGTACGTGATCACCGCGGTCCTGACCGCCATCGGCGCGCTCAGCCCGGCCGCGTGCGCGATCGTCGCCCCGATCGCCCTCGGGTTCGCCGCCCGGTACGACATCAGCCCGCTGCTGATGGGTGCCATGGTGGTGCACGGCGCGCAGGGCGGCGGCTTCTCCCCGATCAGCGTCTACGGCTCGATCGTCAACGGCATCGTCGAGCGCAACGACCTGCCCGGCAGCCCGACGGTGCTGTTCCTGGCGTCGCTGACCATGAACACCGCCATCGCGGCCGTGCTGTACGTGGTGCTCGGTGGCACCAGGCTGCCGCGGCGGGAGCTGGTCAAGGTCGGCGCCGGTTCGGACGTGCCGTCCGGCGGGTCGGCCGGTTCCGGCGGTGACGGGCAGGACGACCCGCTGCCGCACGAGCGCCGCATCCCGCTGGACGCGCCGAAGATCGCCACGCTGCTCGGCCTGGTGGCACTGGTGGTCAGCACCCTGGTGTTCGAGCTGGACGCCGGCCTGACCGCGATCACGATCGCCGTGGTGCTGAGCGTGCTGTGGCCGAACAGCACCAGGAAGGCGGTCAGCGAGATCACCTGGCCGACCGTGCTGCTGATCTGCGGTGTGCTCACCTACGTCGGCGTGCTGCAGGAGATCGGCACGATCGAGTACGTCGGCAACGCGGTCAGCAACGTCGGCATCCCGCTGCTGGCGGCCGTGCTGTTGTGCTACATCGGCGGCATCGTCTCGGCGTTCGCCTCGTCGGTCGGGCTGATGGGCGCGCTGATCCCGCTCGCCCTGCCGTTCCTGGCGCAAGGCACCATCGGCCCCATCGGCATGGTGGCCGCGATCGCCGTCGCGTCGACCATGGTGGACGTCAGCCCGTTCTCCACCAACGGCGCGCTGGTGCTCGCCAACGCCAAGAACGTCGACCGTGACCGCTTCTTCAAACAGTTGATGGGCTACGGCGCGATCGTCGTCGCGGTGGCGCCGCTGGCCGCTTGGCTGGTTCTCGTCGTCCCCGGCTGGGGCTAGGAGGAATGTGCATGACCACGCACCTGCTACCCGATTTGGCCGACGTCTCCCGTCGCGGTGACCGCGTTGCCCTGCGGTTCGGCGACACGGCGTTGACCTACCGGGAGCTCGCCGCCGTCGCCGCCGGCACGGCGAGCCGGCTGGCCGGACTGCGCCGTGTGGCG
This sequence comes from Thermocrispum sp., assembly GCF_002919275.1. NCBI lineage: Bacteria > Bacillati > Actinomycetota > Actinomycetes > Pseudonocardiales > Pseudonocardiaceae > Thermocrispum > Thermocrispum sp. The sequence continues at coordinate 43,486 of NZ_PKFA01000039.1, forward strand.
GTCTGGGCCACTCCCACGGCCGAGACGTGCGCCGCGGTGGTCGCCGCGCTCGCCGCGGGCGTGGCGGTGGTGCCGATCAACCCCAAGATCGGCAAGCGGGAGCTGTCGCACATCGTCGGCGACGCCGAGCCGGACCGGGTGCTGGCCGCTCCCGGTGCCGAGCTCCCGGGCGAGCTGGCCGGCCTGCCGCGCATCGACGTGACGCTGACCCCGCCCGCGCAGCCGGGTCCGTGGCCTGCCGAGCCGCCTGCCTCCACTCCCGCGTTCATCGTCTACACCTCAGGGACGACCGGCCCGCCGAAGGGTGTGGTGCTGCCCCGGCGCGCCCTCACCTCGAACCTGGACGCGCTGGCCGAGGTGTGGGAATGGACGGCGGACGACGTGCTGGTGCACGGGTTGCCGCTGTTCCACGTGCACGGGCTGATCCTCGGCGTGGTCGGCCCGCTGCGGCGTGGCTGCACCCTGCACCACGTCGGGAAATTCTCCACCGAGGCGGTCGCGGCCGAGCTGGCCGGTGACGCCACCATGCTGTTCGGCGTCCCGACCATGTACCACCGGCTGGCCGAGGACTGCGCCGCCGACCGGGAGATGGCCGAGGCGATCGGGCGGGCCCGGCTGCTGGTGTCCGGCTCGGCCGCCCTGCCCGCCACCGAGCACCAGCGCATCGAGCAACTCACCGGACAGCGGGTCGTCGAGCGCTACGGGATGACCGAGACGCTGATGAACTGCAGCGTCCGGTTCTCCGGCGACCGCCGTCCCGGCACGGTCGGGCTGCCGTTGCCGGGTGTCGACCTCCGCCTGGTCGACGACGACGGCAACCCCATCCCGGAGCAGGACACCGACGCCGTCGGCGAGATCGAGGTGCGGGGCCCGAACCTGTTCCTCGGCTACCTCAACCGGCCGGACGCCACGGCGGAGGCCATGCACGACGGGTGGTTCCGCACCGGGGACATGGCCAGGCGCGACCCGGACGGCTACGTCCGCATCGTCGGCAGGCGTGCCACCGACCTGATCAAGAGCGGCGGGTACAAGATCGGCGCGGGCGAGATCGAGAACGTGCTGCTCGACCACCCGCAGGTCGCCGAGGTCGCGGTGACCGGGGAGCCGGATCCCGACCTGGGCGAGCGCATCGTCGCCTGGGTGGTGGCCAGGGACGAGCGGCCGAGCGCCGACGAGCTCATCGCCCACGTGGCCGAGCAGCTCGCCGCCCACAAGCGCCCGCGCGAGGTGCGCTTCCTGTCCGCGCTCCCCCGCAACGACATGGGCAAGGTGATGAAGCGTGCGCTCCGTGCTTGACCACGTCGTCAGTGACTTCACCCCCCTCCCCGCCCCCGGTGACGACCACGGCCGCGACGGCCCGCTCGGCTGGCCCGGATACGGCGACCAGCGCGACCGCGCCGAGCAGCAGACGGGCGCGAGCGAAGCGGTCGTCTGCGGCCGTGGTCGTCTTGCCGGCCGGGAGGCGATCGTGATCCACTTCGAGTTCGGCTACCTGGGCGGCTCGCTCGGCGCCGGAGCCGGTGCCCGGATCGCCGACGCTTTCGACCGGGCAGTGGCGGAACGGCTCCCCGTGGTCACGTTCATCGCCTCGGGTGGCACCCGGATGCAGGAGGGCATGGTCGCCCTGCGGCAGCTGCAGACGCTGGCCCACCACTGCGTGCGCCTGCGCGACCACGGGCTGCCGCACGTGGCGGTGCTGAACGATCCGACGACCGGCGGCGTGTGGGCCACCCTCGGATCGTCGGCGGACGTCGTCGTGGCCCTGCCAGGAGCTCAGGTCGCCTTCGCCGGGCGGCGGGTCCGCTCGGGCCCGGACGCCGACGACCCGGTCTACACCGCCGAGTCGCACTGGCACGCCGGGCAGGTCGACGAGGTGGTCGGCGCGGACGAGCTCGGTGCCTGCGTGGCCGAGTGGCTGGAGCTGCTGACCGGCGGCTCGCCGGAACCGGCGGAGGTACCGCGGGCGCTGGGCGGCGCCGACGAGGCCGCGGACGGCTGGCAGGCGGTGCAACGAACCCGGGACGCGCGGCGGCCACGCGCCCAGGCTTACCTCGACGACTACTTCGACCGCCGCCGCTACATCTCCGGCGACCGGGCGGGTGGCGTCGACAGCGGGATGCTCTGCGGCGTCGGCCGTCGCGGCGGGCGGTCCATCGCCTTCGCCGCGCAAACCGGCACCCGGACCACTCCCGCGGGTTTCCGCACCGCGACGCGGCTCGTGCGGCTGGCCGACCGGCTCGGCCTGCCCGTGCTGACCCTCGTGGACACCCCGGGCGCGGCCGCCGACCCGGAGGCGGAGCGGGCGGGCGTCGGACCGGCGATCGCGGAACTGTTCACCACCATCGCGGCCGCGCGCGTCCCGGTCACCACGCTGGTGATCGGGGAAGGCGGGTCCGGTGGTGCGCTGGCCGCGTGCTCCCCCGACCGGCTGTGGATCACCCCGGACGCCTACTTCTCGGTGATCGCTCCCGAGCTGGCGGCCGCCATCCTCAAGCGGCCGGAGGCCGAGGTCCCCGACCTGGCCAGGACGCTGCGGCTCCGGCCGAGCGACCTGCTGGAACTGGGCGTGGTCGACGGCATCGCCGAAGCGCGGCCCCGGCCGGCCACCCCGGTGCACGCGGTCCGCGCCACATCTAGTTGATACATCAACCAAATCGCCATAGCATGGTCGACGCAGCATCGGCCGCAACAGAGCGGAGCGGACATGAGGCCACGGACCGCGTTGATCAGGCTTGGCGTCGACATCGGCGAGTTCACCGATCCCGCCGGCGCGGTGGAGCGCGCCGTCGAGGCGGAGCGGCTCGGTTACGACTACGTACTGGCCGCGAGCACCGAAGGCGGCCTGGACGCCTGGGCGTTGCTCAGCTGGACGGCCGCTCGCACGGAACGGATCGGCCTGGTCGCCGCGGGCCTGGACGTGGCGGAGATCCGTCCGGCGGTGCTCGCCAGGGCGGCAGGCAGCCTCGACGTGCTCGGCAAGGGCCGGGTGACACTGGAGCTTCGGCCGGGCCCGGCGGCCGCCGAGGCAGTGACGGTGCTCCGCCGGATGTGGGACACCTCGCAGCGTCGTGTCCACCACGACGGAGCGTTCCGGCTGGCCGGGGCCGAGCCCGGCCCGCTCCCAGCGCACGACGTGCGCATTTGGATCGGCGGGGACGACCCGAACGCTGTCAAGGTAGCCGCGGACGCAGCGGACGGGTGGCGTGCAGGCGTTCCCGGACAAGACAGTCGGCAGCTGGCCCGGACCATGCAGCTGCTGGCGAAAGCCCTCGCCGAAGCCGGCCGCGACGAGCGCGAACTGGATCGCGTGGTCACACTGCCGGACACGGTCGGCGCGCAGGACGTCGAGACCTTGGCTTCACTGGTCACCGAACACGGAGTCACGACGTTCGTGCTGCGGATCGACGAGCGGTCCCCGGCGGATGCGCTCGAGCGGTTCGCGCGCGAGGTTGCGCCGCGGCTGAACGAGGCCGCTCAGCACGCGATGACGGAAGGACGCTTCTCACCCGTCCCGATGCGGCGTGCCGAGGTGCGCGCCCAGCGGGTGCCGGGCATCGACTACGACGGGCTGCCCGCCAACCTCGCGGCGACCGCCGTCGAGCCGGGTGACCTGCTCTACCCCACCACTCGCTCGACCTATCTGCGCGGCGGCGCGCCCGGGTTGGTGCTCCGCCCGCAAACGGTGGACGACGTGGTCGATGCGGTGGCGTTCGCCCACCGGCACCGGCACGTCCCGCTCGGGATTCGCAGCGGCGGGCACGGCATCAGCGGCCGATCCACCAATGACGGCGGCTTGGTGATCGATCTCGGCGCACTGAACGCCATCGAAGTGCTCGACGAGGATCGGCGGCTGGTCCGCATCGGGCCGGGCGCCCGATGGCGTGACGTCGCCAGGGCGCTGCAGCCGTACGGGTGGGCGCTCGGCTCGGGCGACTACGGCGGCGTCGGCGTCGGCGGCCTGGCGACCTCGGGCGGGATCGGGTACCTGAGCCGCAAGCACGGACTCACCATCGACCACCTGCAGGCGGTGGACATGGTCCTCGCCGACGGCTCCACGGTGCGGGCCAGCCACGCGGAGAACCCCGAGTTGTTCTGGGCGGTGCGCGGGGCGGGCGCCGGCTTCGGCATCGTGACCGGGTTCGAATTCACCGTGGACGAGGTGAGCGACGTTGGCTGGGCACAGCTGGCGTTCTGGGTGGCCGATCCGGCCGACTTCCTGCTGAAGTTCGGCGCAGCGGTCACCGCGGCGCCGCGTGAGACGACACCGTTCCTCATCATGAACAGCAGCTCCGCGCAGGTGATGGCGATGGTGGCGACGGACGACCCGGACGAGATCCTGGCGCAGCTTCGCCCGATCGCCCAGATCGCGCCCCTGGTGCAGCAGCAAGTGGTGGTCGCCCCCTACGCGGCGGTGATGAACATGTTCCCCGACGCTCCGCACCAGGGCCGCGGCGAACCGGTCTCGCGGTCCGGCCTGGTCACGTCCATCACTCCGGAGTTCGCCGAGGACAGCGCTCGGCTGCTCGCCAGCGGCGCGGTGCACTGGTTCCAGCTGCGCAGCATGGGTGGCGCGATCGCCGACGTGGCACCGGAGGAGACCGCGTTCGCCCACCGCGACGCGGCTTTCCAGATCACCGCCATGGGCAGCCATCCCCAGCGGGTGGACCGCTGGTGGAACGAGCTGCGCAAGCATTTCAGCGGCATCTACCTCAACTTCGAAAGCGACACCAGCCCGCAGCGGGTGGCCGAGGCGTTCCCGCCCCCAGTGCTGTCGCGGCTGCGCAAGCTCAAGGCCGAGCTCGACCCGACCGGCTTGTTCCGGGACAACTTCACCCTTGCCGAGAACCCCGTGGGGAGAACAGCATGACCGACTACGGACACGAGTTGTTGTTTGGCACCTTCGTCACCCCCACGGCGCAGCCGGTGCGGCATGCGGTCGAGCAAGCCGTCGTGGCCGATCGTGCGGGCCTCGACCTGGTCACGTTCCAGGACCACCCCTACGTCGCCCGGTTCCACGACACGTGGACGCTCATCGCTTACGCCGCGGCACGCACCGAACGCGTGCGCCTGACCGCGAACGTGACGAACCTGCCGTTGCGCCCGCCGGCCCAGCTCGCACGCAGTGTGGCGACGCTCGACCGGCTGTCCGGTGGCCGCATCGAGCTCGGTCTCGGCGCCGGAGGCCACTGGGACGCCATCGCGTCGATGGGCGGCAGGCGGCTCCGGCCGGGCGAGTCGATCGAGGCGCTCGAGGAAGCCGTGCAGATCATTCGCGGGGTGTGGGACACCGACACGCGAGGCGGCTTGACCCTGGAAGGCAAGTACTACTCCGTGCGCGGCATGAAGCGGGGCCCTGCTCCGGCGCATCGGCCGGGCATCTGGATCGGCGCCTACAAGCCGCGCATCCTGCGCACCATCGGCCGGATCGGTGACGGCTGGTTGCCGTCCTACCAGTACCTGCCGAACGGACCCGACCACCTGGCCTCCGGCAGCGCGATCATCGACGAAGCCGCGGAATCCGTCGGCCGGGATCCACGGGACATCCGGCGGCTGCTGAACATCACCGGCGAGTTCGCCGAGACCAGCCGGGGGTTCCTGCAAGGACCACCGGACCAGTGGGTGGAAGAACTGACCGACCTCGCGCTGACCTACGGCACCAGCGTGTTCGTGCTGGTCTCCGACGACACCACGACGACCGAGGTGTTCGCCAAGGAAGTCGCCCCCGCAGTACGCGAGGAGGTACAACGGGAGCGCGCCGCCCAGCCGACCGGGTGACCCCTGACCGGCCGGGGTGCGTCAGCCGCACAGCGCCGTCGACGGGCACCGCCCTCTGCGACCACTCGCCGTGATCTCCGGCTGCTCGATGGTTGGCACGGATTTCTTGGCCGCGTCGTCGGGTGCGGTCGCGCATTCCAAGCTGCGACTCGCGCATCACATCACCTGGCCCAGGGGGACCGTTGCAACCATCCGTAGCAGCCCTGTCCGCAACAGCACCCGCAGCAGCCATACCGCGGCGGCGCACAGCTTCCTCTGCGGAAGAACTGCACCGGCCTCATCGTCTCCGTCATCGCCGGAGTCGTGGTCGTCGCTGTCGCCTTGCCCCCGGTTCGTCCTCAGCGACGACAAGAGCGATGACAAGAGCGACGACAAGGACGACAAGGACACCGCTGCGGCGAGCTCGTCAGCCGCCGCAAGCGCTCCCAGCCCGGTCCCGGCCAAGCGTGGCGTCGCGCTCGATCCGGCGACGACATGCCGCAGGAATACGTCCAGCAAGCCACAGCAGTCGCCCACCAGGTGGTGGACGCTCTCAACAAGCACGACGCCGAGCTCGGCGGACAGCTCACCTGCGAGGGCTCGGTCGTGCCCGCGCTGAATTCATGCCGGAGGACCAGCAGGCTCGTTTCGTCGGCGCAGGCCCGACCGCATCGATCAAGTTGAGCGCCGGCATCCGGCTCAACTACGACGGCAAGCCAGGCGCCACCCGCACGACGCTCATCGTGCGGCGTGATGGCGTGTGGTGCGTGGACATGATGATCTGACGGCGGTCACCGAACAACGGAATGATCTGACGGCGGTCACCGAACGACGGATCACAGCCGGCCCGGTGGACGCCGAAGCGGTCACCGTGAAGCCATGTCGCCGGTGCCCGGCACCCCTTCGGCCAGCCCGTAGCGCAGGTGCACGATGCCCGCCGGGCCGGCCGTGGGCGGCTCCAGCAACTTCAGGTTCGACGGCACCGCGCCACCGTCGAAGACCTGCTTGCCGGTGCCGAGCACGATCGGGTGCACCCACAGGCCGAGCTCGTCGAAGAGCTTCTCGGCCAGCAGGGTCTGCACCAGGTTCAGGCTGCCGACCACTTTCACGTGCTCGTGGCGGGCCCGGATGTCGCGCACCTCGCTGACCAGGTCCGCGCCGATCTGTTGCGACCCGGCCCAGGACAAGTCGGGCTTACCGCGCGAAGCCACGTACTTGGGGATGCGGTTGAACAATTCCGCGAACGCGGCGTCCTCGCCGTCCTGCTGATACGGCCAGTAGGCGGCGAAGATCTCGTACGTGCGGCGGCCGAGCAGCAGGGCGTCGGTGTGTTCGTACGCGGCGGCGATCTTCTCGCCCGTGGCCTCGTCCAGCAGTGGTGCCTGCCAGCCGCCGTAGGCGAAGTTCAGCGGATCCTCGTCCGGGCTGCCCGGCGCTTGGCCGACCAGGTCCAGTGTCGTGAACAGCTCGATCTCGATGAAACCCATGGAGTCTCCCGGTGATGAGAAAACGTCGTCGTGACGGGTAGACCCCAGCGCCCGGCAGAACTCATCGGTCGCGATACGTCCGCCCACGCGATACCCGCGCTGGCAGGCGGACACGAGCCGCCGTCCACCTCTTGTCGGCATCGGGCCCCTGTCCGCTACCCGGCTGCGCGCCTTCGTCGGGCCGGTCGCGGCTTTCCGCCGCGCCAAAGCCAACGCTTCGATGAACTTTGTCCAAAATGACCACAGCCCGGGCCCCGTTGTGCAAAGCTCACGGCACCAACGAACGGGGGTCAGCAAGCATGGCCGAAGTGTCCGACCCGCGCGGGGTCTTCCAGGTCCGGGCTAGCGACGACGTGATCGAAGGCGTGACCGTCTCGCCGCTGTGGGAGCGCTACTACCCGGACCCACAGGAGTTCTGCAAGGTGCTCAGCGAAACCATCCGCGCCGCGTTGCCGGCTCCGGACGAAGCCGATCAGCGAGAGGACTTGCCCGATCGGCGGCATCAGGCCGACGAGCTCAGGCCGATGGAGCTGGAGCGGTCCAGGAGCTTCTGGAACAACTTCCACCTGCTGCAACGCAAGCTGGAGCAGCGGCGCGAGCGAGCACTCGCCGGAGAGCTGCCGGAATGGGAGCCACCCGAGCCGGTCGAGGACGAGCACAAACGCTGGGGCGTCGATTTCGACGCCGACGGGCGCTTCGCGATGATCGGGATCGCGCCGGAGGTGTTCGAGAACGCCAGCGCGGCCATGCTGTCGAACCTGATCAGCGAGGCCCTGCGCGACCTGCACCTGAACCAGGGCCGTCCCGCCGATCCGGAGTGGGAAGAAATCACCGAGCTGCAGGCCAACTGCGAGAAGTTCCTGGCCGGATGACGCCTGCCGGACACGTCTGAGGAACGGAAGGATTCGATGTCGGTCGAAGACACCATCAAGAAGATCAGGCAGGCGTGCACCGACATGGAGAAGGCGTACGCCGACCTCGCCAAGATGGCCAAGCCGGCCATGGACCAGCTGCAAACCGCCATCGGCAACCTGTACCAGTGGAAGTACACGCTCTACCCGCGCGGCAGCACCAAGCCGGTGGTGGAGTACCGGGACACCCGCTACAACTGGTTCGAGCGGTACGTCCTGCTCAGCATGGGCGGGGGATGGACCGAGGAACACGTCCCCCACCCGCGGGCGGAGGAAGCCAGGCAGCGGGTCAGGGAGCTGCTCGGCAAGGCCAACGCCAACGACGAGGTGTTCGAGGCCAGGGTCTCCAGCATCGCGGAGACGCCGCGGAAGGTCGCCGACACGCTGGAGGTGTGGCTCCGCGTCCGGGATTCGCTGAGCAAGAAGGTCGGCGCGGCGATCCCCAGCGACCCCGCCTACATCCCGACGACGGCGGAGGAAGGCTGGGAGAGCCCGCTGGCCAGCAGCGCCTACGGGGCGATCGTGTCGTCGCAGAACCGGGCGGCGGACGGCGCGCGGCAGGTGATCAGCGGGCTGATCGACAACAGCGCGAAGTTCCTGGCCAGCATCGAGCAGACGCTGGCGGCCTACGCCAATCAGACGGTCGAGCTCAACAAGTACTACACCAACATCATCAGCGGCGCCGGCGGCTTGTTGAAGAAGCCCGACTTCTCCACCATCACGGGCCTGATCGACGAGGGCTTCAAGGTGGTGAACGGGCTCGCCGAGAAGGAACTGCGCGAGGCCAAGGACTTCGCCAGCATGCTCAACAGGTCGATCGAAGCCATGCTGGCCATCGAGAAGCTCAACGGTGACATCGACGCGTTGAGCGAACGGGAGACCGACCAGGGGTGGCCGGCCCCGATCGCGATCAAGGCGGCGCCGCCGGACGGCACCCCGGACCGCGGCGAGCTGGTGATGGACGCCAGGTACTTCACCGACCATGCGAAGTTCTGGGACGACATTTCGGGGGATCTGAAGGATCTGAGCAGTCAGGCCAAGACCGTGCCGGACATCCCGACGATGTTCACCAAGGTGCCGACGTTCTCGGCGGACCAGTCGACGGCGTTGAACAAGCTGGCCGACCGGATCACCGACGACGTGCTGAGCCAGGGCAGCAGGGCGACCGCCGAGCTGGCCGACAAGTTGCGCGCGGCCAGGCACGACTACCTGATGCGGGAACTGCAGAACGAGCAAGAGGTCCGCGCGATCGAGCAGGAGCTGGACTGACGGCCGAGCCGCACCTGGGGCGCGGCTTCGCAGTATCCGGACCGACAGGCGGCCGGGGACGCGGCAAGCGACCCCGGCCGCCTGTCGTGTGCCCGTTGTTGTGTGGTCGTCTTCTCCGTCCCCCCACGCCCTCCCACGGGCTCCTGGGCCTGGACGCCTGGCTGCCCCGCCACCGGCAACCAAGCACACATCACACCGGCCCGGACCGGGCAAGTCCCCCGTGCGGTAGCTCAGCGGGCCGCCACAATCGACCACGTCCGGGTCGATGTCCGTCCCGGACTCTGCGCCACCGTCCCTGAGCGCCCCGCACCTCGACTCGCCCTGCCGCGCGGGCACACCTGCGGGTCCGGGCTGCGCGATCACCGACCACCGCCGGTGATCAGCGGGATGGAGATGAAGTCGGCGATCGCTTTCTGGCCGGCGATGTTGGCGTGAATGCCGTCGGAATCGTAGGCAGGATTGAGCTGGTTGGGTTGCACCGGGTCCTTGAGCACCTGGTCGAAGTCGAGCACACCGTCGCAAGTGTCCGTGCAGTTGTTCCAGCGCTTGACGAAGGTGCCCACCTCATGGCGGTACCTGTTCTGCTGCTCGGTGTACGAGGCGCGCGGCGTGATCGGGGTGACGTAGACCTTGACGCCCGCGGCACGCAGGCGCCGGAACACCTCGCGGTAGCTGTCCAGGATCTGCTCGTCCGTGCAGCCGAACGCGAGGTCGTTGGTTCCGTAGTAGTAGATCACCGCCGACACGCCGTGCAGCTCGAGGACGTCGCGTTCGAGCCGGGCGAGCGCATCGAGCCCGCGGGCACCGCCCGGGATGGACGGGCAGGCGGCCGAGCTGGTCGTGCCGGCAACGCCCGCGTTGGCCACCGCGTACTGTCGGGTCGCGGGCGCCTCACGGACGATGCGCCGCGCCAGCTCGTCGGTCCACCGCCGGTTCGTCCCCAGCTCGGTGCAGCCGGGACCGCAGTCGGTGCTGCCCGTGCCGTCGACCACGGAGCTACCGAAGGGCACGATCGTGCCGCGCAGCTTCGGATTCTGCACGTCCACCGCGCTGACGAAATACGTCGACGTCGTCTTCTCGGTGTACGAGGAACCGGAACGCTCGGACGTGACATCGCCGGACCCGGCGGGTGACAAGTAATTCTCGCGGAATGCGGAATTGTGCTGTCCCGGGACGGCCGTGCCGGACACGTGGAGGCTGATGGCGATGTCGGAATCGGGCCGGGTGGTCAGCCGGACCGGGTCACTCCAGACGTCGCCACCCGGTGGGATGGTGACGGCGCTGTTCCCGGCAAAGGTCGCCGGACGCGGATCGACGACCTCGGCCCCGCCAGCGCTGACGCCTACCGTCGCGCGGTCGATCCGCAACGGCTCGGTGCCGAAGGTGTTCTGCACCCGGAATCGCACGGCGTGGCCGCCTTGGCTCAGGTGCGCGATCATGCGGACCGACTGGTTGGCGAGCTGCCTGCCGGCCAGGCGTTCCTGCGACTGCGCCCACACCGTCACCCACGCCGTGCCGCGCTCGCCCGCATGCGAAGGTGCCGCCAGGAACGCGGCGCTCGCCAGGACCACTGCGGATGCCGCCACGGCCGCCCAACGTCGACGCCTCATGAACTCCCCCGGGAAAGGTGCAACGGCACGATGAAGATCGTCGAGTTTGTGAAGAAAGCTACTCTTGGCCGTCAGCGAACGCGATCGTTCTGAAACCTACGGGCAGCAGCGCCCGTCGGCCGGGGCAGAAATTCATCACAAGTGATGACAATGCGCTGCGCCGGAATCACGTGAATCCGGCGCAGCGCTTGCCGCAGATGGAACGCGTACGCGCCCGAACCTTGCGCATGGTCCGGTGGCACCGACCGGCCGGGGTGAAGGCCGTACGGGCAGAGTCGCCGAACCCGGTCACCATGGCCGCCGTGCGCACGGACCGGGAAGCGCAGAGCTGCCCCACGCGTGCTGCTGGCTCACAAACGGTCGGCCGCCACGTCAGAAGATGTCTGCCAGATCCCGATCGGCGACATCCTCGGGCGCAAGGTCATGCTCGGCCATGCCGCCTGCGCGCATGACACTGACCGAGTCGGCCACCGCCAGCGCCTGGTGCACGTTCTGCTCGACGAGGATGATGGTCCGATCGCCCCGGCGGAGCGTCGCCACGGTGGCCAACACCGCGTCGGCCAGCTTCGGGGAAAGGCCGACCGAAGGCTCGTCCAGCAGCAACACCCGTGGATTGGCCAGGAAAGCGCGGGCGATGGCCACCTGCTGCTGTTGCCCCCCGGAAAGCGACCCGGCCAACGAGTGCCACGCCTCGTCCAGCACCGGGAACAGCTCCCGGGCGCTGGCCAGCCTCTCCTCGACCTCACCGCCGGTCGCCCGGCCGAGGCGGCAGGTGTTCCACATAGCGAGCCGGATGTTCTCCGCCACCGTCAGATCCGCGAACACCCCTCGCCCCTGAGGTACCAGGACGACACCGGCGCGGGCGACGTCGCCCGCAGCCCGCCGGGTCAGGTCCGTGTCGCCGAAGGTGATCCGCCCGCTCGCCGGGCGCACGAGTCCGGCCAGCGTGCGCAACAGCGTCGACTTCCCCGCGCCGTTGTGGCCGAGCACCAAGCTGATCTCCCCCGGCCGGAACGATGCGCTCAACGCGTCCACCACGGTGCGATGGCCCAGCCGGACGGTCAGTGACTCGATGGTGAGCACGAATGTCTCCTCGTCGTCCTAGTCTCGCCGCCCGAAGTAGAGCGCGCGCACCACGTCGTTGCCGAACACCTCTTGCACCGTGCCGGTGGCCAGCGCCCGGCCCCGGTCCAGGAACACCACCTTGTCGGCCAGCTCCCTGACCAGCTGCAGGTTATGTTCGATCAGCACGATGACCAGGCCGCGCCGGCGCGCTTCGTCGACCACCTCGCAGAACAAGTCGTACTCGCGTGGCGCCAGGCCGGCGGCTTGCTCGTCGAGCAGCCACACGCGCCCCTCCATGGCGAGCATGCGCGCGATGGACACCGCCTTCTGCTGGCCGTAGCTGAGATTCACGGCAAGGTCTCGCCGGACATCGGACAGCCCGAGTCGGGCCAGAATCCGGTCGACCTTTCCGCGTACCTTGCGCGATCGGGTCGCGACGCGTCGCTCCGCCGCGAACAGCGTCTGGTCGTACACCGAGACGCCGCCGAACAGCCGGAGCTCCTGGAACGATCGGATCACGCCGAGCTTGGCGATGTGCCGTGCCGGTTTGCCGACCAGTTCCACGTCGCCGAGCCGGATGCTGCCCCGGTCCGGGGTGATCAGCCCGGAGATGGCGTTGAACAGCGTCGTCTTGCCTGCGCCGTTCGGTCCGATCAGTGCGGTCACCGCACCGGGTTCCGCGGTCAGCGACACGTCGTCCAGCGCCACCAGGCCGCCGAAGGCGGCTCGCACCGTGTCGATCTGCAAGCTCATGTCGGCACCCGTTCCGTGTCGATGCGACTCGCCGAGGACGGCAGCGTCGACCGGTGGCGGCGACGCAGGGCGCGAAGCCCGCCACCGGTGAGGTAGCCACGAAGCACGACGACCGCGATGATCAACAGTCCGTACACCAGTTGCTGCAGCGGCCCGACCGCGGTCGACGGCAGGTCGAGCAGGCTGATCAGCGGGATGACCGCGATGATCACGGCACTGCCGACGACCGGGCCGATCGCCAGGCCGATGCCGCCGACGACCACGATGGCGACCAGCTTGATCGACATCGCGTAGTCGAATGTCGCCGAATTGACGAACCCGGTGTAGAAGGCGTACAGCACGCCGCCGAGCGCCGACACCGCCGCGCCCAGCATGATGGCCGCGTACTTGCCGGCGATCGGGCTGCGCCCCAGCGTCTGGGTGGCTATCGGGTCCTCCCGGATGGCGTAGAACAGCCTGCCGACCGATCCGCGGCGCAGGACCGCGGTCAAGCCGACCATCACCGCCACCACCGCCCAGATCAGCACGGTTTGGCCTGCCTGATCGGACAGCTCGGCACCCATGATGGTGGGAATGGGGATGCCGGGGATCCCGTCGGTTCCCTTGGTCACCGAGTACCAGCTGATCAGCACCGTCGACACGATGATCTGGAAAGCCAGCGACGCCACCATGAAGTACTCTTCGCTGACCCGCAGGGCGGCGGAAGCAAGCACGAACGCCACGACGACCGCCAGCGCGACGCCGGCCAGGGCGCAGACGACGAGCGAGCCGCCCACCTCGGGGGCGAGCAACGCCGTGACGTATGCGCCAATGCCCATGAACACCGCCTGCGCGGCGGAGAAGACCCCCGCGAAGCCGGTGGTGATGTTCAACCCGATCGCGGCGATTGCGAAGATGCCGGTCAGCGCACCGACCGTGGTCAGGTAGTCGATCATCGCACCAGCTCCACCGGGGGCTCGGAACTCGTCTGCGGTGTCGGTTTCGCCCGCTTCGGCCGGCCTTTGCCGAACATCGCCAGCCCTCGCGGTGCGATCAGGATGATCAGCAGGAACACGGTGAACACCACGCCTTCTTGCCATGCCGGCGGCAGCTGCCAGAGCGCGACGCCCTGGATGACACCGAAGATCAGCGCGCCCGCGGCGGCCCCGGTGATGCTGCCGACCCCGCCGATGATCACCGTGGCGAAGGCGATCAACAGCGGAACGTCACCCATGGTCGGGTACGCACCGAAGATGTAGGCGGCGAAAATCCCCGCGGGCACGGACAGCAGGGCGGCGATGACGAACGCGACCCGCTCGGCGCGCCGCCGCGGCATGCCCCAGACGTCGGCCATCTCCCCGTTGCACGCCGCGGCTCGCATCAACGAGCCGGTCATGGTCCGCCGGAGGAACGTCCGGGTCAGCAGGTAACACACGATCGCGGCCCCGAACGCCATCAGGTTGATCTTCACCAGGTGCAAGCCGGCGACGTCGATCGTGGAGTCCAACGACGTCGGCGGATGCGTCGCGTTCGCCGAGAACACCAAGGTCAACGCCGAGCTGCCGACGATCCACAGCCCGAACGAGGCCAAAAACAGCGGGAAGAGATCGGCTTGCCGCTTGGCCACCGGGCGATACAGCAGGTCGTACGCGGCCATCGTGAAGGCCAGCGACACGACCAGCGTTGCTGCCACCGCGAGCACGAACCCGTGGGGCTCGACCGCGGTGAACGTCAAAGCGCACAAGCTGATGTTCGCGCCGTGCGCGATGTGCAGGATGCCGGTGACGTCGAGGATGAGCGACATCCCGATGGCGATCATGACGTAGATGCCTCCGACGAGCAGCCCGCCGATGGCCAGCTGAACGAACTCGTGCATGCCCGTACCCCCGTCCGCGCTCAGCCGGTCACCTCGACGGTGGTCACGGGTGTGAAGGCACCGTCTTTGATCTTGTAGATGGAGATGGGCGCCTGCAGGGTGTGGTCGGGCAGCAGTTGCAGCTTCCCACCGACCGCGTCGATGCTGCCTTGACGGGCGAACTTCTCGTTGAGGTTGGGCCCGTCGACCTCCTTGCCTTCGGTGACGAGCTGCTTGGCCGCGTTGGCCCACATCAGCACGCCGTTGCAGTAGTTGGCCGCTCCGACGATGACCCCCTCGCCCGGTTTCAGTCCGGTGGTGCGCAAGAAGCCCTTCGTCATGGGGTCCTGCGACGCGAAGTCCATCGCCTGCAGCGTGAACAGGGACCCGTTGGCTTCCTTCAGGTCGAGCACCGCAGGCACCGGGAACGACGACGAGGCGATGATCTGCGTGGTCACACCCGCACTGCGCAGCTGCCGGACGAGCACCGCCTGCGGGTCGCCGGAGAACACCATGAAGATGACGTCGGGGTCGAACGCCTTGATCTTGTCGACTTGTGCGGAGAACGACGTCGCCGACAGCGTCAACGGCAATGTGGCGAGTGTGCGGCCGTTTCCTCGCCACGCCTTGCGGACGACGTCGACCGCGCCTTTGCCGACGATGTCGTCCTGGTAGACCAGCATCGCCTTCTTCGCATCGGGCATCTGCTCCTTCGCGTACGGCAAGCTGGCGCCGAGTTCGGTGCTGAGGAACGGCAGGGTGTTCCACACCCACTCCTTGTTGGCCAGCGTCGGGCTGAGCGCCCCGCCGTTGATCAACGGGACCCGGTGGCGCTCGGCGAGCGGGATGAGCGCCGTGGTGACGGAGCTGTAGGCGCTGAACACCGCCGTTGCGTGGTCGACTGTGGCCAGCTGCGTGAAGCCGGCGATCCCCTTCGCCGTCTCCGCGCCGGTGTCGACGTACTTCACCGTGACCGGATGGGGCAGATCCTTGCTTTCGTTGACTAGCTCGACGCAGCCGTCGATGCCCTTGCGGTATGCCATGCCGAACGAAGCCGCAGGCCCGCTGAGTGGCAACGCCGCGCCGATGACGTACTCGTCCCCGCCGGCACCGGATCCGCCCCCGCCGCAAGCCGCTGCCGGCCAGGTCAGACCGAGCGCGACCAGCGGAGCCAACAGCAGGCTCAACCGCTTCTTCCTCATCCGACCCACCCTTTCGTCGATGTCCGGAGACTGCGGGAGGTGAGGGGCACCCGTGGGCGCAGGCCGTGGCTCCGGCCCGCTCCCCCGCAGTCGTAGCATAGCGATCGAACGCTTTGTTTGAGTGTGTGCGATCACACCGGCCGCGTCAATGGTCGACGCGAAACTGAGCGATCGCTTGCTAATTTTGTTCGACGCGGCTACCGTCTCACCGTTGTCTGAAGCGGCCGCCGGGGAGGGACCGGAGATGCACGACGACAAGGACTTTCCGACCTATGCGGAGCTTCGCGCCCGCACCGACGCCCCTGCCGGCTCGGCGTGGGGAGTGTTCGGGGCGGACGACGAACTCGGCACCTTGAACCACCTCACCCCGGAGCGCGTGCGCGCAGCCGCGGCTGCCGTGCGCACCGGCGAGGTCATCAACCTGAACCTTCCACTGGAAACGTTCGATCCGCCGGTGAGCCCATACCGCAAGCGGCTGCGGCACCGCGTCTACGCCAACTACGCGTACCACCGAGACGAGTACCTGGACAGCTTCTATCCGCAGGCCAGCACACAGATCGACGGGTTCAGGCACATCGGGCACCCGGTGTTCGGGTTCTACAACGGAGCGGATCCCGACCGGTTCCTGCCCGGAGACCCCTACCTGGGTATCAACCGATTCACCGAGCACGGCATCGTCGGCCGTGGTGTGCTGGTCGACGTCGACCGATACCGCAGACAGCAGGGCAGGCCGATCAACCACGGCGCGGCGGAGGCCATCCCGATCACCGACATCGCAGCCGCGGCCGAAGCCCAGCACGTCGACTTCCGGCCGGGCGACATCCTGCTGGTCAGAACCGGATGGCTGCATCGTCACCTGCACGAACTGACCCCGGCGGAACGCAGGATCGAGAAGGAGACCCTGCGCATCTCCGGGTTGCTGGCCAGCGAGGAGACGGTGAGCTGGCTCTGGGACCACCGGTTCGCCATGGTGGCGGCCGACAACTTCAGTGTGGAGGCCTTCCCCGCGCCGGACGATTCTCCGTTCGTCTCCGAGGCGGAACGCAACGGCCGGGTTCCGCGCACTTACGCGGGCCTGATGCACAACGTCCTCCTCCCGCTGCTGGGCCTCCCCCTCGGCGAGCTGTGGGATCTGGACCGGTTGGCCGAACGATGCGCCGCGGACGGCCGCTGGGAGTGCCTCGTCGTGGCTTGCCCGCTGAATCTGACCGGCGGATCGGGGTCCCCGGCCAATGCCGTCGCGATCCGGTGAGGTGCCATGACCATCTACGACGACGCCCGGCAACTCGAGGACGAGCTGGCAGCGTTTCGTGCGGAGTTGCACGCCGATCCCGAAATCGGCCTGCAGCTGCCGCGCACCCAGGCTCGGGTGCTGCGCGAACTCGAGCCGCTGGGACTGGAGATCTCCGTCGGCCGAGCCACCACGTCGGTCGTGGCGGTCCTGCGTGGTGGCGCGCGCGACGAACGGCAGCCTCGCGCCGTGCTCCTGCGGGCCGACATGGACGCCCTACCCGTCCGGGAACGCACCGGCCTCGACTTCGCGTCCGAGAACGGGGCCATGCACGCGTGCGGCCATGATCTGCACACCGCGTCGCTGATCGGGGCGGCACGTCTGTTGCACCACCACCGAGATCGCCTGGCCGGCGACGTGGTGTTCATGTTCCAGCCCGGCGAGGAGGGCTACGATGGCGCGGGCGTGATGGTGAACGAGGGTGTCCTGGACGCTGCGGGGTACCGGGTATGCGCGGCTTTTGCCATCCACGTGCTTTCGGCCGGGCTGCCCAACGGCGTCGTCAGCACGCGATCGGGCCCCGTGATGTCGTCCTCGCAACGGCTGCTGGTGCGGGTCGATGGCCAAGGTGGGCACGGGTCGATGCCGCATCGCGCGAAGGATCCGATCACGGCAGCCGCGGAAATGGTCACCTCGCTGCAGAGCACGGTGACCCGAAGCTTCGACGTCTTCGATCCCGTGGTGGTGACGGTCGGGCAGTTCCAAGCAGGCACCAGACACAACGTGATCCCCGATCACGCCGAGTTCGCAGCGACGCTGCGCACGTTCTCCACGGAGAACTCGGCGAAGATCCGCGCCGACTTGGAGCGGACCCTTCGTGGTGTCGCCGACGCGCACGACGTCGGGGTGGACGTTCGCTTCGAAGAGGAGACGTTGCTGACGGTCAACGACGAATTCGAAGCCGGATTCGCCGCCGACGTCGCGCGATCGGTGCTGGGTGAGCACAGCTATCGCCCGATGCCTCACCCGCTGGCGGCATCGGAGGATTTCTCCCGCGTGCTCACCCACGTGCCCGGGGCCTTCCTCACGCTGGGCGCCACGCCACCCGGAATGGACCCTGCGACGGCACCCAACAACCACAGCGCCTACGCCGTCTTCGATCCCGCGGTGCTCCCCAAGGCGGCCGCACTGTACGCGGAACTGGCGCTGAGGCGGCTCGAGCACGAGTCGGCCTGACCTCCGGGCCGTCGGCCTGACCTCCGGGCCCGCTGGCCGCACTTCGGCGGCATTAATCGTCCGGCCGCTCGAGCCGGGAAGCGCAGCCTGCCAGGCTGCGGCCACGGCCGCGACTTGTCGGCCCGGCCGTGGCCGCTCGGGCCTTCATTGCTGGCCTGCCACCGGCGCTTCGCGCCTGCTCACCATCGCCGGCGACGGCTTCCCGGAAACAGCAGAACCTCCGGTCGCCGGCCCGAGGACAACGCCGGAGGTTCTGCCGGGTGGAAGTCCGCCCGCACGGGCCGGTCGATCGACGATCGCCGAGGGCCGGCCCGGCGATCGTCACTGCGATGCGGTCCCCGTCCGCTCGGCCAGCAGAGCCGACCGGCGCAGCTTCCCGGCCTCGTCGCGCGGAACGCGGTCGACCAGCTCGTAGGTCTTCGGCAGCTTGTAGGACGCGAGCTGATCGCGCATGAAGGTGCGCAGCTGGTCCTCCGTGACGGACGCCCCGGTGCGGAGCTGGACGATCGCGTGCACCGCCTGGCCCCAGTCCGGGTGGGGCAGCCCGATGACCGCCGCGTCGACGACCACGGGATGCTGCAGCAGCGCCCCCTCCACTTCGGCCGGATAGATGTTCGCGCCCCCGGAGAGGATCAGGTCGACGCGCCGGTCGGCAAGGTAGAGATAGCCGTCCTCGTCGACCCGTCCGTAGTCCCCCACCGTGACGAACCCGTCCTCGGTCGACGGGGCGGCCGGGCTGCCGCGGTACTCGTAGGTCGGCTCGGCGCAGTGCGGTCGCATGTAGATCATGCCGACCTCGCCGACCGGCACTTCGCGCTGCTCGTCGTCCAGGATCCGCAGATCGCAGTTGAGCGGCCGCCCGACACTGCCCTCGTGCCGCAGCCAGTCGGTGCCGGTGATCGCGGTCGCGCCGACGGCCTCGGTGGCTCCGTACAACTCGTTGATGTGTTCCGGGCCGAGCAGATCGATCCACTGCTTCTTCAGCCACGGCGGGCACGGCGCGGCACCGTGGAACAGGGACTCCATGCTCGACCAGTTGCGCTCGGCGATGCCATCCAGCCGGATCATCCTGGTCATCATGGTGGGCACCACGAACATCAGGTTGACGCGGTAGCGCTCGACGCAGTCGACCGCCAGCTCCGGCCGGAAACGCTCCAGCAGCACCACGTGGTGCCCGAAGAACAAGCCCCAGTATCCCCAGCCGAACGGGGCGTTGTGGTAGAGCGGCCCGCACACCAACTGCGTCTGGTCCGGGCGGAACCCGATGGTCACGGCGACACCGTGCAGCGGATGGCCGGGAACTGTCCCGCCGACCGCACCCGGATTCCCCCACGGCAACGGGTCCACGATCAACTTCGGCACCCCGGTCGAGCCGCCGGAGCACACCGCCTTGCCCGGCTGCGGGTCGGCCAGCTGCCAGTGCCGGGCCCGCTCGGCCACGACCTCGCCCGGACTGACACAGCGGTGGTCGCGCACCGCCTCCAGAGACACCACCACGTCCGGATCAGCTAACCGGAGAATCTGATCCCGCTCTCGCGCGGGCATGTCGGCGCGCACGGGGACCACGCACGCCCCCAGCTTCCATGCCCCGATCGTGGACAGTACGTGCTCGACCGAGTTCCGCAGCATGACAACGACCAGGCTGCGCGGTCCGATGCCGCGAGCGGCAAGACCCGCGGCGAAGTCGTCGCTGCGCCTGTCCAGTTCCGACCAGGTGAGCTGCACCGCCGGCCCGGTCTGCGGCACGAAGGTCAACGCGGGGGCGTCCGGCCGGGACGCTCCCAACTGCTTGATCTGTTCGCCGTACGACACGTAATCGTCGAACGTGAGCGCTGGTCGCCCCATGACGCCTCCCTTAGCGAGCGCTTGCTATTGAACCTGATATCATTACGAAATGCCTCGACCTAGCCGTGTTCACGAGATCGTGGCCGCAGCCACCAAGCTGTTCAGCGAACGGGGTTTTCTGGGCACGTCGGTACGCGCCATCGCCGAGGCAGCGGGAATGCACTCCGGCGGGCTGTATTCCCATTTCCCCTCCAAAGAGGCGTTGCTGTACCACATCGTCAGCGAGACGCTGCAGCGCCAGCTGGATGCGGTCGCGGAAGTCTGCAGGAGCGACCTCGACCCGGCCGCCAAGTTCCGCGCCGCCTTTCTCACCCACGTATCGACCAACTTCGAGATCGGTGGCGCATCGACCGCTCGGCTGTTCCTGCTCGACTGGCGATATCTGACCGGCAAGGAACTCGAGCACGTGCTCCAGTTGCGGCGCGCATACGAAAAGCTGTGGGACGATTTGCTGGAGGAAGGCGTCGCGGCCGGTGTTTTCCGGAAAGACATGGACACGCACATGACCCGCCTGGTGCCGATCTCGGTGGCGAACTGGGCGATCATGTGGTTCGACCCGAACGGTCCGCGCTCGGTGGAAGAAGTCTTCGGCAAAGTGGCGGACGAAATGTTGCAAGGATTTCTCGCCCGCTGATTGTCGTCCATCGCCGAGCACCTCAGAAATGGTCGAACATCCATGGGGTGCCGCAGGCGAACACAGTGCCGATCCGGTCGAGGGTGCCTGCTCGCTCGGTGTGCAGCTCGCCGAGGACTTGCGCCTCGGCAGCGCTCAGCCTGCCGGTGTACAGCGCAGCGAAGCCCCGCTCCGTGACGGCTGCTTCGGGGGCTTCCGTCGTCCACTCGGCACGGCACCGGCCGTCGCTGACAGTGAGCCGTAACGCCCGTCCCGGCGCCGTCCGGCGGACGGCCAGGACGAGCTCCACGGTCACGTCCGGGGGATACCCGCGTGCTGTCAGAGCGGCCGGGTAATCGATGATGCGCAGCATCCACGGGTACGCCCAGTCGACGGTGGGCGGCACGTCGAAGAACATGGACAGGCCGTCGCAGGGCGAGCCGAACCAGGTCAGGTCCTCGCCCGGCGACCCGGCCCGTGCCAGCGCTCGGAGCAAGGCGTTCGCCGACGAACGAGACGTCCAGACGATCTCCCGGGCCCGCACACGATGGCGGAAGGTGAGTTCTCCCCGGGGCGCACTCGGCTGGTCCCACATGGCGTAGCCGGTGACCGCACCGTCTCTGACGGCCACCACGGCGAACGCGTCGCCCGAGCGGACCGACGGCAGGATGTGCCCCTGCCACCAGCCCGCGGAGCGCACGATGAGGCCGTTGCTCCGACGGGCGAACTCCTCGTACACCTCGGCGAGCGCGTCGACGTCCGCGGTCTCGAACCAGCGGACGGAATCGATCTCCGAGCCTGTCCGCAAGGCGGCAGGCGGGGCCACGAAACGGTAGCGATGACCCCCGACCTCGAACCCGGCGCGCCGGTAGGGCGCCAGTGCCGTCGGGACGAGCGTGGCGACGGCTGCGCCGGATCGGGCGTGGTCCGCCAGCACCGACTCCAGCAAATAGCCCATCACTCCGGCGCTGCGATGGGCCAGATCGACCATGACCGACGAGATCGCGACACCGGGAACCGGGCGGCCGCCGAACCACTGCCCCGCCGGGCGAGCCAGCATCGCTGCGACCGGCTGCCCGGCACGTTCGAGCACGTGACCGTGCGCCAGCCAGAGATCGAAGTTGATCGACGCGGAGAAACACTGGCGCCGCAGCCCGGCGACGAATCCTTCGTCCTCGGCGCGGAAACGCCGCACCACTCGCTCCTCGCTACCCATCGGCCATCGCCGCCTCGTCGACGGATTCCAGGAACTCGATTGCCGTCGGCCACCGTGGCAGGTCCGCACCGACCCGGCGTTCCAGATCCGCCACCGTCCACCGGCCACTCGCGGTGAAGCGCCGCAGGACGCTCGGTGGCGCGAACAATTGCACGGTGTTGCCCGCCACGTAGAAGACCTGCCCGGTCGCGCGGCAAGAAGGCGTCGCCAGCCAGCCGACCACCGGGGACACGTTCTCCGGCGCCCAGAAATCGAAGCCGTCGGTCGACGACGACTGGTTGACATGGACGGCGGCGGGCATGGCCGCCACCGCCAACTCGGTGCGCGCCGACGGAGCGATGGCGTTCGACCGGACGCCGATCTTGCTGCCCTCCAGCGCCAGCACCGAGGACAGCGCCACGATGCCCAGTTTGGCCGCCGTGTAGTTGCCTTGGCCGAAATTGGGCATCAGGCCACCGATGGAGCTGGTGTGCACGATCGACGCCCGCACAGGTTCGCCGTTCTCCTTGGCGCGCTGTCGCCAATACGCCATGGCGTGTGCGGACGGCGCCGCATGTCCCTTCAGGTTCACTCGGACGACGTCGTCCCACTCCCGTTCCGACATGCGCGCCATGGTGCGGTCGCGCACGATCCCGGCGTTGTTGACCAGAACGTCCAAGCGGCCGAACCGTTCCACGCACGTCGCGATCAGGTCCCGTGCGTCGGACCAGTCGGAGATGTCACCGTGATGGCTGGCCGCCGGATACCCTTCCGCCGCGATCTCATCGGCCACTTGGTCCGCCAACCACGTGCCGTCGTCAGTGCGCCCCGTGTCGTTGACCAGCACGGCGGCGCCGAGGCTTGCGAGGTGGCGCGCATGGCATCGCCCGAGTCCCCCACCTCCGCCGGTCACGATCGCAGCAAGCCCGTCGAGAGGTTTCATGGCGCCTCCCGCCGGAACACCAGCAGCGGCCGCTCCCCCTCCTGCCGAGGGGGCGACCAGCTCGCGACAAGCCGCTCGCCGATCGCCGCGTCCTGCGGCACATGAGCCAGCACCCGTGGTCCTTCGTCCAGGTCGACCAAGCCGACGCCGTACGGCGGTGGTATGTCCGGACGGACCGGGAGGTGGACGGTGACGCACGAATACACGGTGCCCTGACCGGAGGCCTCGATCCAGGAGAGATCCCCGGAATCGCACCCCAGACAGAACGGCCGGGGATACAGCTGGTGATAGCCACAGCGTGCGCACCGCTGGACCACCAGCAGGCCGGCCGCAGCGGCGGCCCAGAACTCGCGCGTCGTGGGGTCGAGAACGTCAGTCATTGGTCAGCACCACCGTCGAGCTGTAGGAGGACAGACCGCCCAGGCCGTTGACCAGAGCACGCCGCGGCACCGGGGTGACCTGACGGTCCCCCGCCTCGCCGCGTAGCTGGCGCACCGCCTCGATCACCAGGAAGATCCCGAACGCGCCGGGGTGGGCGTACGACAACCCGCCGCCCGACGTCATCGCGGGCAGCTTGCCGCCTGGCTTGAAGTGGCCGCGCGCGAACATTTCGCCGCCCTCGCCCTTCGCGCAGAACCCAAGGTCCTCCATCTGCAGGATGGGAGTGATGGTGAAGGCGTCGTACGGCTGGAACAGGTCGATGTCCTCCGGCCCGACACCTGCCATCTCGTAGGCACGCTTGCCGGATTCCACGGCGGGTGTGCTCGTCAGATCTCGTCGCTGGTGGGCATGCCAGGTCGCGTGGCTCTCGCCCCAGCCCAGGATGGTCACGGGCGGCCGCTTGGCGTTCCGGACCCGATCGCGCGTCGTGACGATCACCACGCCACCGCCGTCGGTGATCAAGCAGCAGTCCAGCTTCTTGATCGGCCCGCAGATGCGTTCGGAGACCATCACGTCGGCCACGGTCAACGGGTCGCGCCGCCATGCCTTGGGGTTCAGCCGCGCCCATTCCCGCGCGGTGACCGCGACCGACGCCAGCTGTTCTTCCGTGGTGCCGTGTTCGTGCATGTGCCGGGCGGTGACCAGTGCATAGTGACCGATAGGGACCGGCAGCCCGGCGGGTTGATCGAACTGCGCGGTAAGGGACTCCGGCGGCCACGGCGCGATCACGTGCGTACGCGATCGCTTACGCAGGCTGCGTTGCCTGGAGGCGTATGCGAGCAGCGCCACGGTGCAGTGACCGGCCGCGATCGCCGCCATGGCGTGCCCGACGAACCCTTCCCACGATCCGCCGCCGAGGTCGGAGGAGTCCGCATAGCTGGGCTCGATCCCCAGGTATTCGCCCAACAGGACCGACCCTTCCTCGCCGAGATAGTTCACGAACAGCCCGTCGACGTCAGCCCTGGTCAAACCCGCTTCGTCGAGCGCAGCCATGGCGGCGAGCGCGATCATGGACGGCTCGGACTGGTCGGTGACCTTGCCGAGCGGTGTCTCGGCCACGCCCGCGATGCAGAACTCGCGCATGACGTCCTTCCATCTTTCTTAGTGAACGCTCGCTTTGTAATATTCCACGACGATCATGCACTGTCAACGCGACGACGACGGGCCAACGAGAGGAACACGTAGACGACCGACACCACGACCAGCGCAAGGAGGCTCAATGCCACCTGGACGCGGGTCTCGTACTCGATGAACATCACAACGTCGATGCCCAGCAGCGCGACGCCACACAGGATCGCCAGCCACGGGTGTCCCCACATGCGGACCGGCAGTTGCGCGATCTGCTCGGCAGGCGTTCGCATCCGCATGCCGACCTGGGAAGCACAGACGAAGCCGTAGACGATCAGCGCCAGCGCCCCAACCGAGTTCAGGACGAACGCGAACGCCTCGTCCGGAGCGAACCAGTTCACCGCCGCGCCGAGAAGCCCACCCGAACCGCTCAGCAGCACTCCTATCCACGGGACGCCGCGCGCGTTCCTGCGGTCGATCCCCGCCGGCGCGTAGCCATTGCGCGCCAACCGGAACAACGTCTGCGAGCAGGCGTAGATGGACGCGTTGACGATCGACAGCACCGCGACGAGCAGGACAGCGTCCATGATTTGCACCGAGTACGGGATGCCGAAACGGTCGAAGGCCGCCGCGAACGGTGACGAATCGACCGGAATCTCCGCGAACGGCAGGACGAGAAGCAGCGCGACGACGGAGCCCACGAAGAACAAGACGATCCGGATGACCGCAAGCCGCGTGGTACGCACCACCGCGCGACCGGGGTCCTCCGACTCACGAGAAGCGATCACGGCGATCTCCGTGCCGACGAACGACAGCACCGCGATCGCCATGCCCTGGACAACGGGGGCGATCCCGTTCGGCAACAGCGGAGCGTTCAGCAGGTTCGTCAGCCCCACCCCGGTCGACCCCGGCAACAGCCCGAGCACGTAGCCGACGGCCCCGACACCGAGCACGAGGATGGTGGCGATCTTGATGCCGGCCAGCAGAAACTCGGCCTCCCCGAATCCGCGTGCCGAATACAGGTTCAGCCCGACGAACACCGCCATCACGCCGAGCGAGCACAGCCAGTTCGGGACACCGAGCCATCCGCCGATCACCTGGCCGGCGACGACCGCCTCGAACGCGATGATCGCAACGAACAGGTACCAGTACAGCCATCCGACGGCGAAGGCCGCCCAGCCGCCCACCCCGACGCGGGCGTAGTCGACAAACGTCCCCAGCTCAGGCCGCGCGGTGGTCATCTCACCGAGCATCAGCATGACGAAGTAGACGATGACCCCGCCGAGGAAGAAGGACAGCACGGCTCCCGCGCCCGCCGATCGCACGACTTCGCCGACCCCCACGAACAGCGAGGCGCCGATACATCCGCCGATGGCGAGCAAGGTGACGTGACGGCTCTTGAGTCGACCCTTGCGTGGAACCTCCGCCTGCAACTCCCCCCGATTCGGCACCGCAGGTTCTGACACCGCTGCTGACATCGCAAACCTCCGAATCGTGTCGGGGATCACCCCGATGCCAGCACGCTAACGTCAGACACGAAGAAAAGCAAGCGATCGCACAGTTTCACGCCCGAGGCATGTGGCGGGCCGTAGACGCTCACCGAGGTGGCGGCAGCCGACGGCCTCGTAGTGCTCATCCGAGAAGGTGCCGCAGCGTGTTCGTCACGCTCATCGCACGACGCTCAACATGACCCCATCGTGTCCATCACACCGAGCTCAACATGGCCTCGCCACGCCCACCGCGCGGAGGTCACATGACCCCGTCATGTTCATCGCACGACGCTCACCTCGTTGACCCGCTCGTCTCGAACACGACGTCCACGCCGTGTCATCAACAAGGCGCGGGAAGCACGGCCTTGTCCGCGAATCGTCCGCCGCACATGTCTTGACGGGCTCCGCACAGACGTGTGTTGCCCGAAGGCACCCGTCGGCCTCTTGGATCGTGTCGCAGCACTTTGTCATCCTGCCGAACCGGCATCGGCCAGCTCCCTGCCGCACGGCACCGGCCTGCCCCTGGCGACAGCCGACGTGGGGCGGCACCCCATTGATTTGATTTCGGAGCACGCTGCACTTCGGCTGCCCCGGATACCGTGACCGCCGCCGCTACACTGCTCCTCGACATGCGAAACGCCCCCGGAGTACTTGTCTCCGAGGGCGTTTCGCCTCGTAGCGGGGACAGGATTCGAACCTGCGACCTCTGGGTTATGAGCCCAGCGAGCTACCGAACTGCTCCACCCCGCGTCGGTGATTCCCAGTGTACACAACCGTTTTGACGGCCTTCAGGGGGGTGGGTACTTCGCCGGCTGAGGCGGACGGGCGATCCTGCCGATCGATCGGCAGCCGGATGTCGCGTGCAGCGACCCGCCCCGTGAGCAGGCACGACCACCCGCACTATGCGCTGGCGCTGAGCCACACGCACACCGCACTGGGCCACGACGCCGCCACGCTCACCCGATCGCCCACCGCTCCACGCGAGTCACTCGCGATCGCGCCCGCGCCACCCCACTACGACATAGCCACCCCCACTAAGACATACTTCGGACGCCAACCACGGCGCCTCGGCGAAGCACTTTGTGGCAGCCTGTCCCGGGCCCAGGCACCCCTCTGCACCCGAAGCGCAGTGCCGGTGCGCCCACGCACCCCACCGATCCAAACACACATCCCGTGGCCGACCACAACGGCACACACCAGCGAACTCGCCTACAGCACCCCACCCCTCACGCAAACACCCCCTCCGCATCCAACACACAAAATCAGTGCGTCCACGCACAGCCCCCAGCCCGAACGCACACCCCGTGGCCGACCACAACGGCACACGCAGCAAGCTCGCCTACAGCAGGCGCCCCTCGCACAGACACCAACTCCCAATCCAAAGCACCCGCGATGCACCGGTAGAGGTGCACGGGCGGCCCAATTCCCCCTGGCCCGTGCGGCGGCTTGAGCCAGGTGCGGCCAGTTCCCACACCCACGTGCGGCGTCCTGCACAGCCCCACGGTCAGCGGTGCGGCCATGAATCAGTCGGGCACGCATGTGCACCCGAATTCGCAGGGCTCCCACGCGTGTGCTCCGGTCCGCGAGACTCCCACGCGTGCGCGCCCGAATCCGCGCGGCTTCTGCACACATGTGCACCGATCCGGTGCCGACGGTTCGAGTACCTCGTCCACCCGGTAGCCGTACCGCAGCCTTGAGGATGCCCGGACACGGCAAAGCCGTCCGCCCAGCAGCGCGCTGACCGCCGGGCAGACGGCTTTGTGTGTCGAGGTCAGTTCCCTCCGGAGCCCGCGCCACCGGACGACGAGCCGGAGCGGCCGCTCCCTTCACCGTTCTTCAGCTGGTTGTACTTCTTGCGGGCCGCTTCCAGGTCCTCCAACGCCTCAGCTTCGGCTTGGAAGTCGCCCTTCGCGCGCGCCGAGAAGTAGGCGTCCGCAGCTCGAGCCATCTCGTCGGCGACCTCCTGCAACGCCGCGTTGCCGGTACTGGGTCGCTGCGTCGGCGGCCGTTGCTGCTGCTGGTCCGGCTTCTGCTGGTCCGGCTGCTGCGCCGGCTTCTCGGGCTCCTCGGCACCGTCTTCGGAGGCCCGTGGCGTCGTCGCGTACTTGCCCGCGCCGGGCAGTGCCTGGTCGAGCGCTTCGGTCAATGTCTTGCCGAAGCCGACGCGGTTTCCGAACGACACCAGCACACGCGCCAGCTGCGGATAACCACGCTCGGTGCGCTGGCGAATGTAGACCGGCTCCACGTACAGGAAGCCCCCGGCGACCGGCAGCGTCAGCAGGTTGCCGTTGATGATCTCGACGTTCTGGTTGCCGAACAGGGTGCGCTGCTCGGTGTAGTCACCGTTGTTCTCGAACGAGTTCTGCACCTGCGCCGGACCACGGCTCTGCGGCGCGTCGTCGCCGATCGGCAACCGCAGCACCTTCATCTTCCCGTAGGTCTCCGGGTCCGACGACACCGTCATCCACGCCGCCAGATAGTCCCGGTTCAACGGCGTCAACGGGCTGGTCAGCTGGAAGGTCGGCTTCTCGTCGCCCGGCGCCTTCATCAGCAGGTAGTACGGCGGCTGGTTCGCCGACCTTTCGCCCTCGGTCGGGTTGGACGGGACACTCCACCAAGCGGTGTTGGAGAAGTACTGCTGCGGAGTCTTGACGTGGTACTTCGTCAGCAGGTCCCGCTGAACCTTGAACATGTCCTCCGGGTAGCGGAAGTGCTTGCGCAGGCTGTCCGGGATCTTCGACTCCGGCTCCACCGTGCCCGGGAAGACACTGCGCCAGGCCTTCAGCACCGGATCCTGCTCGTCGATCGCGTAAAGCGTCGTCGTGCCGTCGTAGGCGTCGACCGTGGCCTTCACCGAGTTGCGGATGTAGCTGATCGGCTGGTTCTCGTGCCTGGCCACGCCGGTGAGAGTGTCCTCGGTCGCGTCACCCAGCTGCGTCTTCTGCGCGTACGGGAAGTTCGCCGTCGTGGTGTAGCCGTCGACGATCCACTTGATGCGGCCGTCGATCACCGCCGGGTACGGGTCACCGTCGACGGTCAGCCACGGCGCCTTCTTCTCCACCCGCAGGCGCGGGTCGCGGTTGTAGATGATCTTGGACGACTCGCCGATCGCCCCGGAGAACAGGATGTTGCGCTCGCCGTGCGCGATGGCGAACACCAGGCGGTGGAACAGGCCGTCGATCGGCACACCGCCCTTGCCTTGATAGCGGTGGGTGGTCTCGGCGGTGTCGAACTCGCCCTGCGCCGACTCCTCGGGGTTGTTGACGATCGCGTAGTCGTCCTCGCCGAACAGCTCGCCGTAGTAGATGCGGGGCTGCTTGACCTCGATCCCGATCGCCTTCGGGTTGATCGTGTCGCTGCGCTTGGTCAGCGGGTAGCCGCCTTCGGTGCCGCCCTCGCCGCTGTTGTCGCCGACGGCGCGGTCGATCGTGTTGGCGGGCGCCAGGACGAAGCCGTTGCCGTGCGTGTACACCAACCGCTGGTTGATCCAGCTTCGCTGGTTCTCGGCCAGGCCCTCGGACTTCAGCTCACGCGCCGCGACGATGTAGTCCTGCACCTCGCCGTTGATCTCGTACCGGTCGACGTCCAGCTTCTTCGGGAAGCCGTAGAAGTTCTCCCGCGCCACCTGCTGGGTGAACGTCGGCTCCAGCACGCTCGGGTCGAGCAGGCGGATCCGCTCGATGGTCTCCCTGGCTTCGGCGATGTCCTCCTCGGTCGCGGAGGTCTTCGGCCGGTAGTCGACGAACTCGATGTTGTCCAGCTTGTAGGCGAACTTGGTCGCCTCCATGTTGCGCCGGATCGCTTCGGCTTCCTTCTCGATCTCGTTCGGCTTGACCGAGAACTGCCACAGCAGCGCCGGCCAGGCCTGCCCGACCAGGATGCTGGACACCAGCAGCAACGCCAGCGCGATCGCGGGAAGCACGAGGTTACGCAGGAAGGCACCGACGAACAGGGCGCCCGCACAGAACACCGCGATGCTCATCAGGATGAGCTTGGCCGGCATCACCGCTTGCAGGTCCGTGTAGCTGGCGCCGGTGAACAGCTCGTTGCGGCCGTTGAGCAGCAGGTTGTACCGGTCCATGTAGTAGTCGAGCGCCAGGACCAGCACGAAGATGCCCGCGGTGACCGCCAGCTGGATGCGCGCGGCGTTGGTCAGCTGGGCGCCGCGGCCGGCCAGCCGGACGCCGCCGAAGATGTACTGCACCACCACCGCGGCGACGAACGCGACCACGAGCGCGACGAAGACCCATGTGATCGCCCAGTTGTAGAAGGGCAGGTCGAACACGTAGAAGCCGATGTCGTGCCCGAACTCGGGGTCCTTCCTGCCGAAATCGCCGCCATGCAGGAAGAGCTGGACGGTCTCCCAGCCGCTTTGCGCGGACAGTCCGGCGACGGCACCGACCACGATCGGGATGCCGATCCCGAACAGCCGCACGCGGGCGACGATGGTCGACCGGTACCGCGCCAACGGGTCGTCCTGGCTGACCACGGGGACGAAGACGGGCCGGTTGCGGTAGGCGAGGAACAGTGACAGGAATGCCGCCCCGCCGACCACGACGCCGACCACGAGGAACAGCACCACGCGGGTCAACAGGACGGTGGTGAAGACGTTCCGCGCGCCGACTTCTCCGTACCACAACCAGTCGATGTAGGCGCCGATCAGCCTGCTGCCCAGAACCAGGGCGGCAACCAGCACCGCACCGATGATCAACAGGACTCGACTACGCCTGGTCAGCCTTGGCACGCTGACGGGAGGCCGATTGGCCACAGCACACACTCCTGGGTCGGTGACATCCGCCCGTGGGCGCCATCGGCTTGTGATGGCCCCCACCCAATGTCTACTTAACTCTACGGACCACGGGGAAAGTTCCCCGGCCGGGTCCGCCCCGCTCCTGGCAGGATAGGCCCATGAGCAATGTCAGCGACGTGGCGATGGCCGCGCGGGAAGTGGAAGAGTTCGTCGCGGCCGCCGGCTGGGACCAGCCGCCGCAGCTGTTCGCCCTGGTCCCGACCGCCGACATCCTGGCAGAGCAGCCGGAACTCGCCGCGCAGCTGAATGCCGAGGCAGCGTTGACCCCGGTCGCCCAGGACGCCCTGCCGGAAGCGGAGGATCTCGGCGAGGCACTGGCCAGGATCACGTGGCCGGAAGCGGTGCGCGGATGCGCGATCTGCCAGGAGATCGTGGTGCTGTCACCGGACGCCGAGGAGTCCCTGCCCGACGACGGTGACGTCGCCAGGCTGCAGCAGGCAGCGGCCCAGCATCCCGAACGCACCGAGGGGCGCCTTGTCGCTGCCGTGTCACGCGACGGTACCCGGGCGTGCGTGCTGCGGCTGCGCGGAGTCGCCGTCGACGAGGACGGCGAACCCGTGGACGAGCTGGTCGAGCATCCAGACCTCGCCCCCGGCTTGCTCGACGCGCTGGCGGCCACATTCGAACCGTAAGCACGTTCGGAACGGTCATCCCTGCGTGCGGACCGTCATCCGTGTGTTCGGACCGTCACCCGTGCGCGCGGACGGTCATCCATGCGTTCGGAACGGTCATCCATGCGTTCGGAACGGTGAGCTGCGCGTTCTGACGTACCCACGTCGGAGCCGCCGACATGGTCGTGGCATGGTCTCGCCACGACCTGGCATCAGTGACCGTGGGGTCGGGCACCAGTAGCTGTGCTCGCCCCGACGGCCATGGTCGGCTGCAACCACGAAAGCCCGCAGCCGCTGCGGATGCCGACACCCAAAGCCCTCAGCGAGGCCTGGCCGAAACCGTCAGCACCGCACCCGGAGCCCTCAGCACGAAGCCATCGACACGACGCCGAGACCGCCGTCAGTACGAAGCCTGACCAGAAGCCTTCACACGAATCGTGATAGCCGTCGGTACGACGCCCAGCCAGAAGCCTTCTGCGCGACGCCCGGAGCCGCCCGTCTTCCTGGCGTCCCCAGTCAATAGCCGCCCTCTTGGCGTCCCAGGCAATAGCTCCACTGCGTTGAGCCGCCGGCTTTGAGCCACTGGCCAATCGCTTCGCGCTTGGAGCCGCCCAGCCACTCGCTTGGCGCCCTGGTGTGGGAGGCAGCCTGCGACCTCAACAACTCGGCACGGGCAGGCCCTTGTCGAGGTTTTCCAGCGCCTGGACGGCTTCGGCCAGCTTGCTGACCTTCACCAGACGCAGGCCGTCCGGGGCCGATTTCGCTGCTTCTGCGCAGTTCTCCGCAGGCACCAGGAACACCGTGGCACCGTCGTCGCGCGCCGCGGCGAGCTTGAACGAGACACCACCGATCGGCCCGATCGTGCCGTCGGGGGTGATCTCACCGGTTCCGGCCACCCGCCGCCCGCCGGTCAGTTCACCCGGGGTCAGGCGGTCCACGATGGCCAACGCGAACATCGTGCCCGCGGACGGCCCACCGACGTCGGCCAACTTGATGTCGACGGACAAGCCGGGTAGCTCCGGGCGCGCGCCGACCACCACGCCGAGGAGACCTTCCGATCGACCGTCGTCGGCTTTGCCGAGGGTGATCGTCGCGGTCCTGGTGCGTTCTGCCTGCGTCTCGCTGGCTTTCGCCTTGTCCTTGGTGCCGTCCTTGGCGTCCGCGTCGGCGTCTGCTTTGCCAGCCCCCCGTTCGGCTTCGTCGGCACCTCTGCCCTTGTTCTGTTCGCTCGTGTCTTTGCCGGTGCCGCCCCGGCCGGCACCTTCACCACCGGCCTTCTCGCCGGCCTCGGCGTCGGCTTCGCGGAAGGTCACCGTGATCTTCTCGTTGGGCTTGGTGCCCTTCAACGCGTCGAGCACGTCTTGTGGGGTCGAGACCTTCCTGCCGTTCACCTCGACCAGCTCGTCGCCCGGGTCCAGCACCCGGGCGGCCTCTTCTCTCGTCACCTCTTGGACGACCACCGTGTAGCGGATCCGCTTGCCTACTGCGGCACCGGATTCCTTCAGATACGCCAGAGCTGCCGAAACCGCGGCGTCTTGCGAGTCGACGAACTGCTGCGCGTTCTTCTGTTTGACCTCTTCGTCGGTTTCGCCGGGCGGGAAGTACAGCTCGCGCGGCGCCAGCGCGTAACTTCCGCTCGCCCACAGCCCCAATGCACCGAGCAGTGTGACGCCGTCCTGCACGGCCACCGTGGTCAGCCGCAGCTCACCGGATGTCTCGTAGGTCTTGGAACCGCTGATCGCGATCAACGGACCGTCCTCGGTCTCAGCCAGCGTGTCGTGCGTGGGCCCGGGCCCGAGCGCCACGTACGGCACTCGCACGAACGTGCCGACCAGGCCGAAGACGAGCACGATCACCATGCTCCACACGATGGTCCAGCCGCGGCGGGTCAGGTGAAGTCCCCCGCTCGCGGTATGCGAAGCACGCTCACGGTCGGCACGCGAGTGGCGTCGACGATCGCCCAGCGCACCGTGCTCACGGCCTGCGGCGCCTTGCTGTGATGAGTTCTCTGGCCTGTTCACGGACGTCCTGTCAAGCGGAGTCGACGAAACATGTTCCGGTAACGAGGACCCTACGCGATCGGTGGGATCCGATCGCGCTGGGCTGAACACGACATCGGGCAAGCCGCGTACCGTAGAGGCATGAACGATTTCCCGTTCGGCTTCGGCCCCTCCGACCCGGACAAGCGCGGTGAGGGCGAGTCCCGCGAGCCGTCCGGCTTCGGCTTCGGGGCGCCGGGCGGTGGCCCGCAAGGCGCCGAGGCCTTCGCACAACTCGGTCAGATACTCAGCCAGCTGGGCAGCATGCTCAGCCAGGCGGGGTCGTCCTCCGGGCCGGTCAACTACACCATCGCGAAACAGATCGCGCTGCAACGGTTGAGCAGCAGCGGGCAGGCGTCGAGCTCCGACAACGAGAGCACCGCCGTCCGCGACGCCGGCCACCTCGCCGAGCTGTGGCTGGACGCCGCGACGATCCTGCCTGTCGGCGCCTCGAGGACAGTCGCCTGGTCCGCGCGCGACTGGGTCGAGAAGACGCTGGACACCTGGCAGCACTTGTGCGACCCGGTCGCCCAACGAGTCGCCAATGCCTGGGTGAACGCGCTGCCCGAGGAGGCCAAGCAAGCCGCCGGCCCGTTGCTGTCGATGATGAGCCAGATGGGCGGGATGGCGTTCGGCACCCAGCTCGGTCACGCGCTGGCTCAACTGGGTTCCGAGGTGCTGACCTCGACCGAGGTCGGATTGCCACTCGGCCCCGACGGCACGGCCGCGTTGCTGCCTGCCAACATCCAGAAGTTCACCGAGGGCCTGGAGCGGCCGAGCAGCGAGGTGCTTGTCTTCCTCGCCGCGCGTGAAGCCGCCCACCATCGGCTGTTCTCCCACGTGCCGTGGCTGCGGCAGCGCCTGCTCGCCACCGTCGAGGAGTTCGCCCGTGGGATCACGGTGAACACGCAGGCACTCCAGGACCTCGCCGGTCAGATCGACCCGGCGAATCCCGCGAGCGTCGAAGAGGCGTTGTCATCCGGTCTCCTCCAACCACAAACGACTGATGAACAAAAGGCAGCCCTCGCCCGGTTGGAGACGTTGCTCGCCCTGGTGGAGGGCTGGGTCGACGTGGTCGTCGCCGATGCCGTGGGCGATCGCCTCCCCGGTGCCGATGCTCTCCGCGAGACGTTGCGCAGGCGGCGCGCCTCCGGCGGTCCCGCGGAGCAGACCTTCGCCACACTGGTCGGGCTCGAGCTACGGCCGCGCAGGCTGCGCGCCGCCTCGGCCCTGTGGAAGCTCGTCGGCGATCAGCACGGCATCGACAAGCGGGACAATCTGTGGTCCCACCCGGACCTCATGCCGACCGCGGACGACCTCGACGATCCGCTCGAGTTCGCCGAGCGCCTGGGCGCCGACGCGTCGGGTTTGGCCGACTTCGACCCGATCGCCGAGCTCAACCGCACGGAAAAGGCGACCGAAGACCGGGCCGGGGATGCGGACTCCGGCGACACCCGGGACGCCGCTTCGAAAGGGACAGAAGGCGACACCCCGGGAAACACGGAGAACGACGACCCCGGCACCGGCCCGCGCACTGACGGCTGATCGGCGCTAGTCGAGCTCGATCAGCCCCAAGCCGGCAGCGGCCGACAGGCCCTCGAGATAGCCGATCGCCCGCTCGGTCCTCGGGTACCGGGAGCACAGCTCCCAGAACTGCTCGTTGTGGGCGGCCACCAGCAGGTGAGCCAACTCGTGCACCAGCACGTAGTCGAGGACCCACGCAGGCACGTCGCCGAGCTTGCTGCTGACCCGGATGGTGCCTTCCGCCGGCGTACAAAAGGCCCACCTGGTCCGCATCGGCGGCACCCAACGCACACTCGCCGGCAGCGCCCGACCGTCGAGATATTGCGCTGAGAGCTCGCGACAGCGCTGCATGAGCGCCTCGTCCGACTGCCGCGCAGGCGACAGCCGCCGACTCCGGCTGCGCGACAGCTTGCGTTGCATCTCGGCGACCCAGTACTCCTCCTCCGCACTGGTCATGCGTGCCGGAATCAGCACGATCATGGTGTCGCCATCGAGGTAGGCCGAGACAGTGCGCTTGCGGCGTGCGCTGCGCCGCACCTCGACCTTCTTGTGCACGCCTCAACCGTAGGCGGTGCTGCCGACGATGCGGCGAGACGGGCGCAGATCTGTGGACAACTCCCGTGATCCGCGCAGCTTTGACGCGAGTGGCGCCATACGTGCGGGCAGTTGTCCACAGCTTCTCGGTCACGCCGGAAGTGCCCATGGAATCGGGCGAAAGTGGATGCCATGACAGCACCAGCGCCCGAAGTCGAGATCGTCCGCCCGGTTCACGACGAGCTGGCCACCAGGCCCCGATACACCCCGGGGATCAGGGCCTACCAGCGCGCGGTCGACGAAATTCAGATCGGAGTGAATCCAAGACGAGCCGTGCTGGCGACCGACTTGTCGCCCCGCATGGTCTCCGTGCTGCTTTCCTTGGACGGACAGGCGTCCATCGGCCGGCTGATGAGCCGGGTGGGGCCGCAGCACGCGGACCGGCTACGCGCTCTGCTGCGGGAGATGATGGCCGCCGGGTTCGTGATCGACGCCAACCAGCCAGCACGAAACGCCCGGCTCGCCCACGCGACCGTCGAGATACGCGGTGACGGTCCGCTCGCCGCGGCAGTGGCGGTCCAACTCGCATCTGCTGGCATCGGCTCGCTAATCGTGACGTCCAGCGGCACGGTCGGTACCGAAGACATCGGTGCTGTCTGCACACCCGCAGATCTCGGAAAGCAGCGGCGGCATGTGATCGAGCAGGCGATCTCCGCGGCCAATCCGTCCGTGGACATCGCACCGGCGCGGCGGGAGTGCAGTCCCGACCTGGTCATCCTGACCGATGCGCTGGTACCGGCCCCGGAAGTCGTCGCACAGCTCATGCAGGACAACCAAGAGCATCTGGTCGTCGCGGCCCGCGACGGTTGCGGCATCGTCGGGCCACTCGTCCTGCCGGGGCGTTCGGCCTGCCTGGAATGCTTCGACCGATATCGCACCGATCGAGATCGCTGCTGGCCCCGGGTGGCGAGCCAGCTTGCCGGCAAGGTGCAGCGAGCCGATCCCGCAACCACACAGGCGACAGCAGCCTTCGCGGCGGCACAGGTAGCGCCGTCCCTCCAGCCAAGCCAGGACCGACCGCCCCTGCTGGAAGCCACCCTGGAACTCGACCTCACCGAAGGCGCAACGCTGCGGCGCGAGTGGGTCGCCCATCCGCTGTGTCGATGCGGGGTAGCCAATCGATGGGACGTCGACATCAGTGATCAACCCGACGAACTCGGCAGACAACGGCCGTAGTCACAAGGCAGAATCGAATGCATGGCCGAACCCGCGGAGCAAAGCCTCCCCAGCAAAGCGACCGCTCGTGCCGCGAAGCTCGCCAGCCTGCCGCTGGGCATCGCGAGCCGCGCGGTCGGCGGCTGGGGAAAGCGGCTGACCGGCAAAAGTGCCGAGGAAGTCAACGCCGACCTCCAGGCGAAAGCCGCGGAACAGCTGTTCGAGGTGCTCGGCACGCTCAAAGGCGGCGCGATGAAGTTCGGCCAGGCGCTGAGCGTATTCGAAGCCGCCATCCCGGACCAGTACGCGGCTCCATACCGAGAGGCGCTCACCCGTCTGCAGTCGGCCGCTCCCCCGATGCCCGCGAAGCAGACGCATCGGGTCATGCGGGAGCAGCTGGGCACCGGTTGGCCGAAGCGATTCGCCGAGTTCGACGACGAACCCGCAGCGGCGGCCAGCATCGGGCAGGTGCACCGCGCGGTGTGGCACG
The DNA here is from genome assembly GCF_002919275.1 of Thermocrispum sp. Lineage (NCBI taxonomy): Bacteria > Bacillati > Actinomycetota > Actinomycetes > Pseudonocardiales > Pseudonocardiaceae > Thermocrispum > Thermocrispum sp. The sequence goes on from NZ_PKFA01000039.1 coordinate 80,656, forward strand.
ACGGCCGCCACGTCGCGGTCAAGGTGCAGTACCCAGGGGCCGACGAGGCACTGCGCAGCGACCTGCGGCAGCTCATGCGCTTCTCACGCCTGTTCCAGGCCTTGTCACCGGGCACCGAGGTGAAGCCACTGCTGGCGGAACTGTCGGCCCGGATGAACGAAGAACTCGACTACCGGGGCGAGGCCAATTTCCAGCGCGCCTTCGCCGCGGCTTTCGACGGTGACCCCCACTTTCTGGTGCCCAAAGTCGTCGCCAGTTCCCCGAAGGTCGTCATCACCGAGTGGGTCGATGGCACACCACTCGCCCAGATCATCAAGTCCGGCGAGCGCGATGTGCGCAATCGCGTGGGTCGGCTGCTGCTCGAGTTCCACTACTCATCCCCGGCGCGCGCCCACCTCATGCATTCCGACCCGCACCCGGGCAACTTCATGCTGGCCGACGACGGGCGCATGTGCGTGATCGACTACGGCGCGGTCGCGCGGCTGCCCCACGGGATCCCCCGGGTGCTCGGCCACATCATCCGGTTGGCCCTGGACGGCAATGCCACCGAGATGATGCGCCTGATGCGCGAGCACCGGTTCATCACCGTCGGCAGCAAGATCACCGCCCAGGACGTACTCGACTACCTTTCACCCTTCGTCGAGCCGCTCACGGTCGACAGGTTCCACTTCACCCGACGCTGGCTGCAGCAGCAAGCGGCCCGCATAGGCGACGTCTCGGGCAAGGATTTCCGCACGGCACGCTTCCTCAACCTGCCCGCCGAGTACTTGCTGATTCACCGCACCACGGCGGGTAACACCGGCATCCTCTGCCAGCTGGACGCCGAGGTTTCGGTCCGTGACATCGCCGAGCGCTGGGTGCCCGGCTTCGCCGACTGATCACCGCCCGAGCGGTAGACGCCGGCATGTCAGACGGCTGATCCACAACCCTGCCGAAAATTGGGGCAATTCCGGCATTTTCGGCGGAGTTATCCACAATTTTGCGAACGCCGCCAATCGCGCCTTGCCAGCCGAGACGATCAAAGACATGGAACACAGACGCAGCCGAACCGTCAGTATTCCGCCCGAGATCGCGCCGGATGGAGTCGCGCCGGTCACCGCGCTACTGCGAGCCGGGATCAGCCACAGCATGATCACCAGGAGGTGCCGCGCGGGCGGCCCCTGGCGGCGCCTTCTGCCCGGAGTCGTCATGCTCGCGAACAGTGAGCCGACCCGCAAGCAGCTCTTGCGAGCGGCCATCACATACGCCGGTCCCCGTGCGGTGATCACCGGTGTCGACGCATTGAACGCCTACGGCGTGCAGCTCCCCGCTCCGCACACGGTCCGCCTGCTCGTTCCAGTGGAACAGCGGCTGGCCCCGAAAGAATTCGTCACTGTGGAACGCACGACGCGCATGCCCAAGCCGATCATGCGTGACGGTCTGCCCTTCGCCCCACCATCTCGCGCCGCTGTGGACGTAGCCCGCGGCACGTCCAACATTGCGTTACTGCGTTCCGCCTTGGCGCTACCCGTCATGCACGGCTTGTGCGATCACGACAGCCTGCAGCGCGAACTGGAGGCCGGGAACCAGCGGGGCACCGCAGCTGTCCGACTGGCACTGCGGCAGCTCGACGTCACGGCGACCAGTGCTCTGCACAGCAACGCCGCAGCGCTCCTGCAGCACGCCCCACTCCCGCCACCGCAATGGAACGTGACGATCCAGGACTGTAGGCGCCGCCCGCTGGGGTACGCCGATGCGTGGTGGGACGAGATCGGCCTGGCGTGGCAGTTCGAGCCAGCGGTGCCTGAATCCGCCACGCCGGCCCACGGTCATCTCGCACTTACCGCGGCCAAGGTCATCGTCGTGCGCACTCCGGCTGCCGACGTTCGCGCCGCTCTCGACGATTTCTCTCTCCGCGACATGATCGTTCGCGAACTGGCAGCCGCCTTCGCGGAAGCCGGCACACGGGAGCGACCCCGGGTGGAGGCACGATGCTTGTCGGTTCCCTACACCGCGTAAGGCAGCGGCTGCCGAATCCCGAGCCCGGCATGAGCCACTGTCGCAGCTCCTTGAGCTCAGGACGAACCTTGAGCTCCGGATGATCCGCCGTCTACATCCTGCGCTCGACTTGACACCGCCGCCGGCATCTTGTGCTCGGCTGAGCCGCCGGCGATGGCCGGTTCACGTTGACGGCCCGGCGGCAACCGCATCAGTGCGTGTTCGGGGGGAGGTTGAGGCAGGTCAGGGACCGCGCCTGCAATGTGGGGTCAGGCCACGACCCACGATGTGAGGCCACAGCGCGACCGCAGGACAGGAGGGCAAGCATGCCGCGCGCCGGGAGAACCCCCAGCAAGAGCGTCACCGCCCAGAGCATCATGGGCAAGCATGCCGCGCGCCGGGAGGGCCCGGGCAAGGCACGAACCGCGCGTACGACGTCAGGGCGAAGCATGATGCGTGCGGCTGTGGCTTGGCACGAACCTACCCACGCCCCTTGGCCCGTAGGCACGAACCGCGCGTGACGCTCTTGCGCTCGGCTTGAGCCTCGCAGCGAAAGCAGGTTCACATGCGAAGTGGGCCCGCGCGGCCGGGTTCTCCCGGCAGCACGGGCCCACTTCCTCCTACACACAGCTCCAATACAGCAAGCGCCGAGAGCTAGCCGTTGCGTACGCGTTCCGCGCGACGGCTGGCCCAGTGGGCGAGTCGCTCCCACCGACGGGCGCGACGCTGCCGATTCTGAGCGGCCAAAGCGTCAGCCACAGCGACGTCGCCATCTGCGGGCTCGCTGTAGTGGGCGTGCTCGCGCTCACGGATGAGCGCGAACTGCTCACTCAGCATCTCCATGTCGTCCAACTCCTCAGAAGTAGGTCTCGTCTTCGGGCAGTGATTTGCCGGAGCGCAACTCCCGTGGCCGGCGACCAGCCGGCCCCAAGCAGTGACCGTTTGCCAGCTGCCACGCTCCGACCCCGGCAAGCAGCCGTCGCCATCAGGCCCCGACAGCGGCCGGTGACGTCCAGACCCGACACCGGCCGGTGACTTTCAGGCCTGCCCCCGGGACCTCCAGACCCGACACCGGCCGGTGACCTCCCGGCCTGGCCGGGACGTCCAGGCCTGGCACGGGGCGTCCGGGCACGGCACCGGGGAGCTTCAGGCACGACACCAGCGACCTCCAGGCTCTACCCCCGGGAAACCTCCAAGCCCGGCACCAGCGACCGGCCGGCGGCCGTCAGGCCGCGACCGGATGCTTGCGAGGTCGGCCACGCGGACGCTTGCGCGCGATGATCACCCCACGGTCGAAAATCTCGCCGCCCCAGACGCCCCAGGGCTCACCCCGTTCCAACGCGCCGGCCAGGCACGCATCGCGGACCGGGCAACCTGCGCACAGCTTCTTGGCGCGCTCCAGGTCGGCCGGCGCCTCGGCAAACCACAGGTCCGGGTCGCCAACGTGGCACGGCAGGGTCAGTTCTGCGCTCAGCGGATCCGCTGGCGACACCGTCGCCGCCTCGAGTGCGAAGGCGGTTTGGGTTGACATTCGTTCTCCCCTTGAATCTGTCTTCATTTCGTCGTGTGGCGGAAGATCTGCGGACCACACAGCACGAAGGCCGCGGATCCGGTGATCGGTCCCGCGGCCTTCGTGACCCGTGAATCTGACTAAGTCAGTGACTTCACGTGAAGACGAGACAACGGAACCGCTACCTGCGGAGCGATGAATGCCGGCTTGACAGCAACGACGGCGATGTCACCGGTCGGCACCGGCTGAACCGGCTGCGCCGCCGTGGGCACGTCGCGCTCGACGCTCACCGGGTTCACCGGGAGCACGCACGAACGAAGCCGTGCGCCGGACATACGAATCCCCCCAAGCCGCGGGTGGCTGCGGGTACGTGCGAGCGCGAAGATCTCCACCGCTGCCACCTCCCTCGGCTGGTCACATCGAAAGTAGTACGGGCGTTCAACCCGGCCCTAGCAGGCTATCTGCCCACTGCGGACCGCGGCAACTTATTTTTCGAGAATCCTGTCGGCGCAGGTCACAGGCTCACCGTCAGTTCGACCCGGAGGTCGCGGCGACTGCGCGACGGAGTCACCGCGGCCGACAGCCCGCCGCACCGAGCGGTGCTTCTGGAGACCGAGCGGTGCTTCTGGAGCACGACGCCGTCAGTCTCTGCACCGCGGCCTGCACCGCGGCTCTGGACCGAGGCCGATCCAAGGCCGGCACAGCAGTCGGCACACAAGGTCACCGCGCCGGGTACCAGCCGGTGCGTGCTCTGGGCAGGGGCTGAGGGCCGGTGCCGGACGCTCACCGCACATTCCTCTTGGGTCCTTCACAAGCTCCGCTCGGGTCCTCCACATACTTCGCCAAGGCAGTACGTGCCGAGCTGGGCGCGGTGGAGCTGCGACAGGCCCGCGCTGACAACTCGCAGCAGACCCAGACGACTCGCACCAGACCCGTTGGATGTCTCGAACGTGCCGCAGGCACACGCCTCCGCACGCCTCACTCACACCGGGCACTCGACGCGAACCCGCCCCAGGAGTCGCCACCAAGGCAGCGGGAACCTGCTCACCACCTCACTCACCCGTCCGCACATCGCGAACACACCTCGACCACGTGCTGGCACACCGCAGGCCCAGGCCGGGCACTCGACGCAAGGTCCCGACCGAAAGCACCGCCAAGCTGCGGCGGAACCCTCCCGCCAGCTGGCGTGGGGCCATACCCTGGCCAACCTCGCAACCCAGGCGTCGCGGATTCGTCACAGGCCCCGCTGGGTTTCATTGCAAACGGCCCGTCCACGGCTTCGTCGCCTACCCCCTCACAGCTCCATCGCCGCCCCCCTCACAACTCCATCGCCGCCCCCCTCACGGCTCCGTCGCAGGCGCCGTCAGGAACTCCACAGCCGCGCATCACCCGGCGCACGCCATCAGCTGCTCACCACGAAGTCCCCGGAGAGGTCTTCTGGCCCGAGAGGGTTCTTCTGTCACGAGCTCTCCGCGTGCTTGCGCACCTCGGCAAGCACCTCCGCGCCGAATCGTTCCAGCTTCGTCGCACCGATGCCGGAGATCGCCACCAGCTCGCTGTCGTCGCTCGGCTTGGCTTCCGCGATCGCCATCAACGTCGCATCGGTGAACACCACGTAGGCGGGCACCTTCATCTCCTTCGCCTTGGCGCTGCGCCACGCCTTCAGCGCCGCCAGCAAGTCGGGGTCGACATCGGATGGACAGCCGGCGCACCGCCCCAGCTTCACATCGGCGACATCGGTGAGCACCTTCGCGCAAACCCGGCACCGCGGGCGCTCACCGCGTCCTCGCCGAGCCACCCGAGCGGCCGGATGGTCCTCGGGCACCAGCCCGTAGAGAAACCGGCTCCGCCGCCGGGTTCGCCTGCCCCCGGGCTGACGGGACAGGGACCACGACAACGACAAGTACTCCCTTGCCCGGGTTACCCCCACGTACAGCAGCCGCCGCTCCTCCTCGATCGCCTCCTCGTCGTCGTCCGCGTGCTGGATGGGCAGCGTCCCCTCGCACAGGCCGACCAGGAACACGGCGTCCCATTCCAACCCCTTCGCGGCGTGCAGGGACGCCAGCGTCACCCCGGCAACGGTGGGCGCATGCTGCGCCGCGGCCCGCTGCTCGAGTTCGTGGACGTAGCGCCGCAGCGTCGGCGCGGAGGCGTCCGCGTGGAACTCCTCGGCCAGCGCGACAAGCGCCATCAACGAATCCCACCGCTGCCTGCTCGCGCCACCGGCCGGCGGCTCCGCGGTGAGCCCCACTTTGCCGAGCAACTCGCGCACCACCGCGGGCAACGCTCCTTCCGGCTGTTCCTCCGACGCGGCCGCCGAGCGCAGCACCGACATCGCCTGACGCACTTCCGCACGTTCGAAGAAGCGCTCTCCCCCACGCACCACGTACGGGATTCCGGCCTCGCTCAGCGCCTGTTCGTACGCCTCAGACTGGACATTCACCCGGAAAAGCACCGCGATCTCGTTCACCGCGACGCCGGAATCGATCAGCTCCCGGATGCGCGCCGCGACGCCTGCGGCTTCGGCGTGCTCGTCGTCGTACTCGGTGAACTGCGGCTCCGGCCCGTCCGGGCGCTGGCCCACCAGCCGCAGCCTGCTGCCGGGTAGACGGCGCCGTGCCGCGCCGATGACTTTGTTGGCCAACGTCACCACCTGCGGCGTGGACCGGTAATCCCGCACCAGCCGGATCACCTGCGCATGCGGATAGCGCCGGGTGAAGTTCAGCAGCTCACGCGGCGACGCCCCACCGAACGAATAGATCGTCTGGTTGGCGTCGCCCACCACCGTCAGGTCGTCCCGGCCACCCAGCCACGCATCGAGCAACCGCTGCTGCAACGGCGTCACGTCCTGGTACTCGTCGACCACGAAGCAGCGATAGCGATCACGGAATTCCTCGGCGACCTCCGCGTTCTCCTCCAACGCCGCCGTCGTCTGCAGCAACAAGTCGTCGAAGTCGAGCGCGCGCTCCTCGACCTTCAGCTTCTCGTACACGCGGTAGACCTCGGCGATGCGCTCCGGCGCCTCCGGCGTCGTGCGCCGCGCTTGCGCCACCGCCGACGGATAGTCCTCCGCGCTGATCAGCGATGCCTTCGCCCACTCCAGTTCGCCCGCCAGGTCGCGCAGCATCTCGGCGTCGGTGTCCACTCCGACCCGGTGCGCCGCCCGCCCGACCAGCGGCAGCTTACTGTCCAGCAACCGCCACGGCGGGCCGCCGACGATCCGCGGCCAGAAGTACCGCAGCTGCCGCAGTGCCGCGGCGTGAAACGTCAACGCCTGCGGCCCCTCCACGCCCAGCTTGCGCAGCCGTGCACGCATCTCCCCTGCCGCTCGGGCGGTGAAGGTCACCGCCAGGACGGCGCTCGGCGCGACGTGGCCGGACCTGACCAGATGCGCGATGCGGTAGGTGATCGTTCGGGTCTTGCCCGTGCCTGCGCCCGCCAGCACGCACACCGGACCGCGCGGCGCCGTCACCGCCGCGCGCTGCTCGGGATCGAGATCGCGCTCCACGTCCATCGATTCCGATCCTCGCAGAAGCCCACGACAAACGGAGCCGCTATCCACAACCGGAGTCCTTGTCCACAACCGCAGTCCGTATCCTGGACGGCATGGCGCCAACCGAGGACAAGGACGCGAAGAAGGCGGCCAAGCAGGCCAGGAAAGCCGAGAAGAAGGCCAGGCGGAGCCAGATCTTCCAAGCGTTCAAGATGCAGCGCAAGGAAGACAAGTGGCTCATCCCGTGGATGCTGCTGGTCTTCCTGCTGGTCGCCGGGGCCGTGTTCGCGCTCGGCTGGTGGTGGGGCATCCCGTGGGTCATGCTGCCGCTCGGCATCCTCACCGGTGTCCTCGGCGCCATGATCACGTTCGGCAGGCGGGTGCAGAAGACGGTCTACGCCAAGGCCGAAGGCCAGCCAGGGGCCGCCGGATGGGTGCTGGACAACATGCGCGGCAACTGGCGGGTCTCGTTGTCCGTGGCAGGCACCACGCAGCTCGACGCGGTGCACCGCGTGCTCGGGCATCCCGGCGTCATCCTGGTCGCGGAAGGCGCACCGCACCGGGTGAAGAGCCTGCTGGCCCAGGAGAAGAAGCGCATCGCCCGCTTGGTCGGCGACACCCCCATCTACGACGTCGTCGTCGGCCGGGAGGAAGGCCAGGTGCCGCTGCCCAAGCTGCAGCGCTATCTGATCAAACTGCCGCGCAACCTGCGCGGCCGCGAGGTGGACGCGCTCGAGGCCAAGCTGTCGGCGCTGAAGAGCCGGGCGGCCGCGATGCCCAAGGGCCCGATTCCGCAGGGCGTCAAGATGCGCAATGTGCAGCGGGTGATCCGCCGCCGCTGAGCGGTACCTGCGTCCTCAGGCGCGCATCCGCACCACGACCGTGCCCGTGGCCCGGTCGTGCAGTCCTTGCCCGTCGAAGTTGCGCAGCGCAGGCGGGATGAGAAGGGCCGTGAGCAGGCAACGGACCGCGGCGCGCGGCAGGCCGACCATGGTCGCCCCGTCCAGCCTGGCGACCCGGATGCCCAGCAGGCCCATGCCCGGCGTGATGCCGAGGAAAGCCGAGGACGGCACCGTCAGCACCACCCACACGCCGACCGACGCCCAGTTGAAGCGCGACATCACCTCGAGATCGGCGAACTCCGGCCGGATGAACAGCGTGGTGATCATCGCCGCGGCGAACAGGTCCGCCAGGAAAGCCACCAGCCGCTGACCGCCGGAGGCCACCGAGCCCACGCCGTCCTCCGGGAGCCCGAGCTTCTCTCCTGGCCACTTGCCCTGCTCTTCGTCCAGCCCGGCTCCGGACAGCCAGGTCTGCGTCCAACGCGCCACGTCACCAGGGTAAGCCGGTTTGCGGGCAGACACGCGGCCGCATCGGGTCTAAGCTGGTTTCGCCGGCCTCACTCATGACATGTGTCACTGGCTCATCCGTTAACACCCGCGAAACATTTGGGTGACGGGAGGGCAACACCGTCCCCCTAGCTTTGGCCAACAACGGACTGAGAGCACCCGCGCTCGCAGCACGTATCCCGCATCACATGAAGGAGCAGACGAGCGTGTTCAACTCCCCAGACGAGGTCAGGCGCTTCATCTCCGATGAGGAGGTGAAGTTCGTGGACGTCCGGTTCTGCGACTTGCCGGGCATCATGCAGCACTTCACCGTTCCCGCGTCGGCGTTCGACGACGACGTCTTCGAGGAGGGCCTGGCGTTCGACGGCTCCTCGGTGCGCGGCTTCCAGGAGATTCACGAGTCGGACATGCTGCTGCTGCCCGACATCTACACGGCGCGCCTCGACCCGTTCCGCGCGGAGAAGACGTTGCTGATGAACTTCTTCGTGCACGACCCGTACACGCGCGAGCCGTACAGCCGCGACCCGCGCAACATCGCACGGAAGGCCGAGGAGTACCTGTCCGAATCGGGCGTGGCCGACACCGCCTACTTCGGTCCGGAAGCGGAGTTCTACATCTTCGACTCGGTGCGGTTCGACTACGCCGAGAACCGCTCCCTGCACGAGATCGACTCGATCGAGGGCTGGTGGAACACCGGACGCGAGGAGGAAGGCGGCAACCTGGGCTACAAGACCAGGTACAAGGGCGGCTACTTCCCGGTGACCCCGGTCGACCACTTCGCCGACCTGCGCGACCAGATGGTGCTCAACCTGGAGCGCGTCGGCTTCACCGTCGAGCGGGCCCACCACGAGGTCGGCACCGCCGGTCAGGCGGAGATCAACTACAAGTTCAACACGCTGCTGCACGCCGCGGACGACCTGCAGCTTTTCAAGTACATCATCAAGAACACCGCGTGGGCGGCAGGCAAGACCGTGACGTTCATGCCGAAGCCGCTGTTCGGTGACAACGGCTCGGGCATGCACACCCACCAGTCGCTGTGGAAGGACGGCGAGCCGCTGTTCTACGACGAGTCCGGCTACGCGGGCTTGTCCGACACCGCGCGGCACTACATCGGCGGCATCCTGGCGCACGCGCCGTCGCTGCTGGCCTTCACCAACCCGACGGTCAACTCCTACCACCGTCTGGTGCCGGGCTTCGAGGCACCGGTGTCGCTGGTGTACTCGCAGCGCAACCGGTCGGCCTGTGTCCGTATCCCGATCACCGGCAGCAACGCGAAGGCCAAGCGGGTGGAGTTCCGCTGCCCCGACTCGTCGGGCAACCCGTACCTGGCGTTCGCGGCGATGGTGATGGCTGGTCTGGACGGCATCCGCAACAAGATCGAGCCGCCGGACCCGATCGACAAGGACCTGTACGAGCTGCCGCCGGAGGAGCTGGCCGGCGTGGCGCAGGTCCCGTCCGACCTCGGCACGGTCCTGGACAACCTGGAGGAGAACCACGACTTCCTGCTCGAGGGTGGCGTGTTCACTCCGGACGTCATCCAGACGTGGATCGACTTCAAGCGCGAGAACGAGATCGATCCGCTCCGGTTGCGGCCGCACCCGTACGAGTTCGCGCTCTACTACGACGTGTAAGTCGGCGGGCGCGCGTTCCCTTCCCCCAGCCAGCGACGGCGGCGGCCTCGGCCATGACCGGGCCGCCGTCGTCGTCTCTCCAACGTCGGCGGAATGCTCAGACCCGCAGGCCCAGCTCCCGCAACGCCTCCACCGGCTTGTCCACCAGCTTGCGACGGTTGAGGTCCATCACGCCGAGCACACACTCGATCTTTGCCGAAACCGTGCCGTCGAGTTTGCGGATCTCCGAGTACATGGTGAACGTCTTGCCGTCACCGAAAGTGGCGTCGCAGGTGACGTCGATCTCTTCCCCGTTCCGCAGCTCGCGCAGAAACCACACCCGGGTCTCCAGTAGAACCGGCGCAATCGTCAGTCCGCCTTCGGCGAGTTCGTCCCCGCCCATGTGCCGGAACCACTCGAAGCGTGCTACCTCGGCGTACTGGTGATAGACGGCGTGGTTGACGTGCCCCAAGGTGTCCAGCTCGTAGTGGCGAACCTTAATTCGGGTAACGAACTCACTCATACGCTCACTCTAAGAGCCGCGGTCGGTGTTCACCCGATACTTCGTGTCCAGGTGTGATCAGGACCGGTAGAAGATCCTCTCCACCACCGCACGCGACCGCCGCATGGTGCGCAGGTAGGAGTCGAGGAACTCACCAGGGTCGGTGTCCGGGCCGTAGCCGACGATCCGTGCGACGGACGCCAATTCCTTCCCGGTGGTGGGCACTTGGTCGACCTGCTTGCCCCGCACCAGAGCAGCGGCGTTGCGCACGCGGGTGGCCAACAGCCAGGCGTCGCGCAGCGTGACGGCGTCTTGCTCGGCCACCACTCCCTTGTCCTGCAGTACCTGCAAAGCCTGCAACGTCGACACAGTGCGCAGCTCGGGAATCTCATGACCATGCATCAGCTGCAGGAGCTGCACCGTCCACTCCACGTCGGCGAGGCCCCCGGGCCCCAGCTTGGTGTTCGTCCGCGGATTCGTCCCACGTGGCAAGCGCTCCGAATCCACCCGCGCTTTGATCCGGCGCACTTCCCTGGCGCGGTCGGCAGTCAGCCCACCGGCCGGGTATCGCACCGGCTCGATCATGCCGATGAACCGCCGCGCCAGATCCTCGTCGCCGGCGACCGGCCGCGCCCGCAACAGCGCCTGTGCTTCCCACACCTCGCCCCACCGGTCGTAGTACGCCTGGTAGGAGCTCAGGGTGCGGACCAGGGGCCCTTGCCTGCCTTCCGGACGCAAGTCGGTGTCGACCTTCATCGCCGGGTCCTGACTGGGCGCCCCCAGCAACCTGCTCAGCGAGCTGCACACCTCGGTCGCGAACTCCACGGCCTCGCGGTCGCTGACCCCGTCGTACGGCTCGCAGACGAACAAGACGTCGGCATCCGCTCCGTAGCCGAGCTCGGAACCCCCTAGCCTGCCCATCCCGATGATGGCGATACGCGCCACCCCTGAGGGCCTTCTGGCCAGGGACACGGCCAGCGTCGCGTCCAGAACCGCGTCCCACACGCTCGACAAGGCTGCGCAGACCTCGGGGACTGCGAGTAGGCCCAGCACGTCTGCGCAAGCCACACGAAGCATTTCGTGCCTGCGGAGCGAGCGCGCCGTGGACACAGCGTTGTAGAGGAACGTTTGCCTGCGGACGGCTTGTTGCAGCGTCGCCGCAACCTCCTCCGGGCGCTTCGCGGTCAGCTCGGCGGGATTTCCGAGCAGGCGTAGCACCTCGGGCGCGCGTACCAGCAAGTCAGGAACCAGCTTCGAGGTGCCGAGCACGGTTGCCAGGTTGTCCACCACCGCGCCTTCATCACGCAGGACCCGCAGATACCACGGCGTCTCGGCCAGGGCCTCGGACACGCGCCGGTAGGCCAGCAGACCACCGTCCGGGTCCGGGGTGTCCGCGAACCGGTCGAGCAGTACCGGCAACAGCGTCTTCTGGATCGCGGCCCTCCGGCTCACGCCCGAGGTCAAAGCCTTGATGTGGCTCAGTGCGCCGTCCGGGGCGGTGTAGCCGAGCGCGGCCAGCCGGCTGGCCGCCTGTGTGGTGGTCAGCCGGAGCGCTTCGGTGGGGACTCGCGCCACGGCTTCGAGCAACGGGCGGTAGAAGACCTTCTCGTGCAGCTTGCGGACCACTGCGGCTTTGCGCCTGTACTCCGCCACCAGGACCTCGCTGGCGTCGCGTCCCCGTGACGGCTGCACGCCAAGTGCCCGGGCGAGCCAGCGCAGCTCCGCAATGTCGGATTCCGGCGGGAAGAGGTGGGTGCGGCGCAAGCGACGCAGCTGAAGCCGGTGCTCGACGGTGCGCAGGAACTCGTAAGCCGATTCCAGCTCCGCGGCGTCGGCGCGGCCCAGGTAACCACCGCGGCCAAGCGCGGCAAGTGCCTCCATCGTCGACGGCGAACGCAAAGTGACGTCCGCCCGGCCGTGGACCAGCTGCAACAGCTGCACCGCGAACTCCACGTCGCGCAGACCACCGCGACCGAGTTTCAACTCGCGCTCGGCGATCTCGGCGGGCACGTGGCTTTCGACCTTCCGGCGCATGCTCCGGACGTCCGCGACGAAGTTCTCCCGCTCGGCTGCGGACCAGACCAAAGGCGTCACGACCTCGGCGTACTGCTGTCCGAGCTTCTCGTCACCCGCCACTGGGCGGGCTTTGAGCAGCGCTTGGAATTCCCACGTACGCGCCCATTTCTGGTAGTAGGTGCGATGACCCTCCAAGGTGCGCACTAGAGCACCAGCTTTGCCCTCAGGACGCAGTGCGGCGTCGACCTCGAAACAGGCCGCGCCGACCACACGCATCATCGTGCTGGCCACCCGGGTCGCGACCTCCAGGTCGCCTTCGGCCACGAAGATGACGTCGACGTCGCTGACGTAATTCAGTTCCCGCCCGCCGGTTTTGCCCATGGCGATCACGGACAGACGAGCGGTGTCGTCACCGCTGGCCTGCCCGCTTCCGGTGACCTCCCGCCAGGCGATGTCCAGCCCGACCCGAAGGGCGGCTTCCGCGAGCGCGGTCAGGCGTGCGGTGACCTCGGCGTACGTGGGGCGTTCCAAGTCCGGCTCGACGAGCGCACCGAGGTCTGCCGCGGCGATCTCGAGCAGCATACCGCGGTATCCGGCGCGCAAGGCTTTGATGGCGTGCTTGCCTGCTGGCAGATCGCCGTGCGGCGTCCGCACGGCCTCCAGGAGACGGTGCGTGTACATCTCCGCCGACCCGGGAGGCGGATCCATCAGGCGACGCCATTGCTCCGGTGCGTTGACCAGATAGTCCGCCAGCGCCGTCGATCCGCCGAGGACCGCGAGCAGCCGTCCACGAAGGCCAGGGTGGTCGTGCAGCGCGCGGTTCAGCTCGGTCCATCCGGATCCGATGGCCTCGCGCAGCCGATCCAGAGCGAGCAGTGCCTGATCGGGGTCGGCGGTGCGGGACAGCGCGAGCAGGACGGGCTCGCTCTCCTCTACCGGGCCGGGACGGCGGCCGTCGCCGGCTGTGTGGTCAGGGCGTGTCGCCTGCGGAGGCGATCCGCTCGCGGCTGGGCCGGCTCCGTCAGGAGAACGGTCGGTCGAGCTGGCCGGCACCCACCACCCTGCGGCGGCCAGCAGCTCCTCGGCGCGATCGTGCGTCACGCCGTACCGACCGGGTTTCGCTGCAGCTCGATCCCGCGTGGTCACCTAAGCCACAGTAGTCGGAAAGCGATACTCCACCGCATCGTATACCGGGCGGTACCCGATCTTCTGATAGATCGAATTCGAGGTCGGATTGTCCAGGTCGGTGAACAGCACGACATCGCGAGCGCCTTGGTCGAGCGCCCACTGGCTCACCGCTGCGGTGACCGCAGCGCCGTAACCACGCCGACGATGCTCCGGTGGCGTGTAGACCATCCCCACCCGGGACATGCCGTGGAGTTGCGCGCTCGCACGCGCCATCGACCTGACCACACCATCGTCGTGCCACAACCCGTGCGCGTTTCCCAATGCCAGCGATTGAACGATCTGACGACGGTGGTTCGGCCTCCCGACCGGCATCTGTGCATCATGGAAAAAGGCGGCCTCCCAGGCCTCCAGCAACGGAATGTCCTCGGCCTGCGCCAAGCGCATGGATCCCGGCACATCCGGCGGAATCAGTTCTGCCAAGCGGTAGCACCGCATCCTCATCGCCGCGGTGGTGCTGGAGCCCCACTTCTCGGCGAACGCATCAGCCACCTCGCACGGCCCACTCACGCCGGCGAGCTCGACACCGATGTCACGGAGAAACTCAGCCAGGGCCGGGATGTGGTCGATCGTCACCCCGGACACTCCGAGAGGCCACGGTGGGGTGCAGTACGCCGCGCCGACCGTTTCGCCGTGCTCGGTGATGGTCACCAGCAGCGGCTTCGTGCCATAGACATCGGAGATCTGGCCGGACGCGTTCTGCCGCTGCCGGTACTCGGCGCGAAGACCGGTGATCACGGTCAGCGGGATGGTGTGGCGTATGGGATCCGACTCGTAGATCGGGCCGGCGGCGTTCCAGAAGTCTTCCGGGTCGGCGTGCAGACGGACATCCATGCCCTCAGGATCGAGCACCCGTAGCGTCCGGTCCACCGAGTTTCTCACCAGGAACCCGGCCCCATCCGGTGTCGACCGCTGCCGTGGCACAGCTGCCTGTCGCCCGCCCCTTCTTGTCGCCACGAACCCCTCTTACCGCGACGAGCCCGCCAACAGTTCCTTCCTCGACCGCCGTGGAACGAACCAACTCCCTGCCCCTCGTCCATCGACCCTGCTTCCGGTGTGGCCGGCCAGCCGGTCCCGATCCTGCCGTGACGAACTGCTTTTCCGGCCCGCCTATACCGACGGCCAGCCTGTACAGACACAGACCTTCACCTGGGCACCGGTCGGCCGAAATCCGTGGGCATAGAAGGCGGGCCGAAGTACAGCACTGGGCCGAAGTTGAGTGGGCATAGAAAGAAAAGAAGAAGGGCGGCCGCAGCCCCCGTAAAAAAAGGGGCATGAAAAAAAAAAGGGGGGTCGGGATTCAGCTGAACTCCCGACCCCCCCTTTTTTTGGCATCCCGAAGGATGTGGTTGTGTGGGTGTCCGGCGGTGTCCTACTCTCCCGCACCCTGGCGGGTGCAGTACC
>NZ_PKFA01000038.1:0-95528 GCF_002919275.1 Thermocrispum sp.
GCTGCGGAAGTTCGGCCCGTGGCGGCGGTTCCGGGAACTGGTCGCGCACGTGGACGGCCTGCTGTATGCCGAGATCGCGGAGCGGCGGCAAGTCGGCGACCTGGCCGACCGGACGGACGTGCTGTCCCAGCTGCTCAGCGTGCGCATCGACGGCGATCAGCTCTCCGACGCCGAGCTGCGAGACCAGATGGTCACGTTGCTGCTGGCCGGCCACGAGACGACGGCGACCGCCCTGGCGTGGGCATTGCACGATCTGGCCAGGAACCCCCGGCTGCAGAACCGCGCGATCCAAGCCGCCGAGGAAGGCGACGAGAAGTACCTGGAAGCGGTGCTGAAGGAAGCCATGCGGCTGCACCCGGTGATCTACAACGTGGCCCGCACGCTGACCGAGGACATCGAGCTGAACGGCTACCGCATCCCGAAGGGCCACACGGTACTGCCGGGCATCGGCGTCATCCACTTGAACGGCGCGTATCACGAGGACCCGGGGGTCTTCCGGCCGGAGCGGTTCCTCGACGGCAGCGCCACACCGGCGACATGGTTGCCGTTCGGGGGCGGGGTGCGGCGTTGCCTCGGCGCCGGGTTCGCCCAGCTGGAGGGCACGATCATCCTGAAGGAGATCCTGTCGCGGTATCGGTTGGAGCCGGAGCGCCCGGCACCGGAACGCACCAAGGCGCGGCACATCACCCTGACCCCTGGGCGAGGGGCACGCATCCGAGTGCACCGCCGCTAACCCGGCCAGACCGCGCACGCATCACCCCCACCCGGCTGGCCGACCCCCGACTCCCGCACCCGGCCGACCCGACCCCCGCATCCGGCCGGGCCCACCTCGGCCCCCGGCCGGGCCGCACGTCCGCCCCCGGCCAGCCCACCTCCGCACCCGGCCGGGCCGCACCTCCGTACCCGGCCAGCCCCGGCCTCCGTCCCCACCGGCGCCAGCCGAGCCGAGGCACCACTCGCCACCGCCGACATCCACACCCGCCACCACCAGCCACAACAAAGCACACCCGCGAGCGCCAACCACACCCATCGACACCGACCGACGCACACACCAACCGCCACCGCCGACATGCATGCCCGCCGCGTTCACCGGCGCGTTCGCGTCCGGGCTCGTCGCCGCACGGCCGGCAATGGACGAGGATTGACCCGTGGCAGTACAGCGCAGCGCCGGCATCCTCGTCTATCGCCATCCACCCCAGCCCGAAGTTCTCCTCGGCCACATGGGTGGGCCGTTCTGGCGGCGCAAGGACAACGGGGCGTGGACCATCCCGAAGGGCGAGTACGGCGACTCCGAAACCCCGGAGGACGCCGCCCGGCGCGAATTCACCGAAGAACTCGGCATCCCGCTGCCGCCGGGAGACCTGCAGCCGCTGGGCGAGATCCGCCAATCAGGCGGCAAAGTGGTCACCGCGTGGGCGCTGCACGCCGACGTCGACTTGTCGGCGTTTTCCCCCGGCACGTTCGAGATAGAGTGGCCGCCGCGCTCCGGCCGGCGGCAATCCTTCCCGGAGCTCGATCGGGTGGCGTGGTTCGACGTCGCCACGGCCCGCAGCAAGGTGGTCAAGGCGCAAGCGGTGCTGCTGGATCGGCTCGTCGAGCTGCTGCAGTAGGTGGATCCTGAATCATGTCCCGGCCGGGTGTCGGCCGATCGTGGCACGATGAGCGCATGGCGAGGTCAGCCGAAGAGGAGCGCCTGCGCGAGCTGGTGCTCATGCGGCGCGTGCGCGACCGGATCGACCGCGAGTACGACAAACCGCTCAACGTCGAGGCGCTGGCTCGCGGCGTGAACATGTCGGCGGGCCACCTGAGCCGCCGCTTCAAGGCCGCCTACGGCGAGTCCCCGTACGGCTATCTCATGACCCGGCGGATCGAACGAGCCAAAGCGCTGCTGCGCCGCGGCGATCTGAGCGTCACCGAAGTGTGCTTCACCGTGGGCTTTTCCTCTTTGGGCACGTTCAGCACCCGGTTCACCGAACTGGTCGGGATGTCACCGAGCACCTACAAGCGCGGGTGCGCCCAGGAGCTCGCCGGGCTGCCCACCTGCGTGAGCAAGCACGTCGCCAGACCGATCAGGAATCGAGAAGCAATGCCCGCGCAACGCGTCTAGCGTTTTCGGCATGGATATCACGATTGCCCATTCGTTCCTCCCCCAGAACGACCCGGACGCCGCGTTGAAGTTCTACCGCGACGCCCTCGGATTCGAAGTACGCAACGTCGTCGGCCACGGCGACATGCAGTGGATCACCGTCGGTCCGCCCGCCCAGCCCGACACGTCCATCGTCCTGCACCCGCCGTTCGCCGACCCGGGCATCACCGACGAGGAGAAGCGGGTCATTCAAGAAATGATGGCCAAGGGCACCTACGGGATGGTGGTGCTGGCGGCGAAGGACGTCGACGCCGCGTTCGAGCGGATCCAGTCGCACGACGTGGAAGTCGTCCAGGAGCCCACCGACCAGCCGTGGGGCGTGCGCGACTGCGCGTTCCGCGACCCGGCAGGCAACATGGTCCGTCTCCAGCAAGCGCAATGACGGACACGGCAAGCCCAGCGCAGGAAAACACGGCGGCCGGTCCGCTGACGGAGCCCACCGCAGCCCCTTCGCCGGGCCGGCTGCCCGAACCCCGGTCCCGTGCCCAGCGACGCCGCGACACGGAGTACCGGCTGAACCACGACATCGACCTGTGGGTGAGCAGCGCTTCGCCGGACGGCGTGCCGCACCTGGTGCCGTTGTCGTTCGAGTGGGACGGCCGGACGCTGCTGATGGCTACCCCGACCGACAGCGTCACCGGCCGGAATCTCGCCTCGGCCGGGCAGGCGCGGGTGGCGCTCGGGGACTTCCGGGACGTCGTGATGATCGACGGCACCGTCGAAGTCTTCGCCATCGACCAGATCCCCCGGGAACGCGCGGACCGCTTCGCCGCCAGGGCGGGCTTCGATCCACGGCCGCTGTCCGAGCCGTTCAGCTGGTTCGTCATGACCCCGCGCCGGATTCAGGCGTGGCGCGAGGTCAACGAGATGTCCGGCAGGTTGCTGATGAAGGACGGCCGGTGGCTGGCCTGACCGGCCAGCCCCGCCAGCCGGGGCGCTTCGGCCGGACGACGGGGTAACGCCACCCGCAGCCCGCACCGACAACCCACGAGCCACACCTGCCCGACCGCAGGTCCGACGAAGGAGAGCGATGAGCACCGCCAGCCAGGACGGAACGACGACCGTCGGCCATCCCGCCGACGTCCACGACGTGATCCGCGTGCAGGGCGCGCGGGAGAACAACCTGCGTGACATCGACGTGGAGATCCCCAAGCGCAGGCTCACCGTGTTCACCGGGGTCTCCGGCTCGGGAAAGAGCTCGCTGGTGTTCAGCACCATCGCCGCCGAATCGCAGCGGTTGATCAACGAGACCTACAGCGCGTTCGTCCAGGGCTTCATGCCGTCGCTGGCCAGGCCGGACGTCGACGTGCTGGACGGGCTGACCACCGCGATCATCGTCGACCAGGAGCGGCTGGGGGCCGACACCCGGTCCACCGTCGGCACGGTCACCGACGCCAACGCCATGCTGCGCATCCTGTTCAGCAAACTCGGCGAACCGCACGTCGGCTCGCCCGCCGCGTACTCGTTCAACGTGCCCTCGGTGTCGGCCAGCGGGGCGATCAAGATCGAACGCGGCAACAAGACGATCGCCGAGAAGGCCACGTTCAACCGCCTCGGCGGCATGTGCCCGCGCTGCGAGGGCAAGGGGTCGGTCACCGACTTCGACTTGACCGCCCTCTACGACGAGAACAAGTCGCTGAACGAGGGCGCGATCACCGTCCCCGGATACAGCATGGACGGCTGGTACGGCCGCATCTACCGGGGATGCGGCTTCTTCGACCCGGACAAGCCGATCAAGAAGTTCACCAAGAAGCAGCTGCACGACCTGCTGTACAAGGAGCCGACCAAGATCAAGGTCGATGGGGTCAACCTGACCTACGCCGGCCTCATCCCGCAGATCCAGAAGTCGTTCCTGAACAAGGACCGGGAGGCGATGCAGCCGCACATCCGGGCCTTCGTCGACCGGGCGGTCACGTTCACCACCTGCCCCGAGTGCGACGGCACCCGGCTGGCCGAGCACGCCCGCAAGTCCAAGATCCACGGCAAGAGCATCGCGGACGTCTGCGCGATGCAGATCAGCGATCTGCCGGAGTGGCTGGCCAAGATCGACGACCCCGGGGTGGCGCCACTGGTGCAGGGGCTGCGGCACCTGGTGGACTCGATGATCGAGATCGGATTGGGCTACCTGTCGCTGGACCGGCCGTCCGGCACGCTCTCCGGTGGCGAGGCACAGCGGGTGAAGATGGTCCGCCATCTCGGCTCGGCGCTGACCGACGTCACGTACGTGTTCGACGAGCCGACCATCGGCCTGCACCCTCACGACATCCGGCGGATGAACGACTTGCTGATCCGGCTGCGGGACAAGGGCAACACGGTGCTGGTGGTCGAGCACAAGCCGGAGACCATCGCGATCGCCGACCACGTGATCGACCTGGGGCCGGGCGCGGGCCACGACGGCGGCCAAGTGTGCTACGAGGGTGACGTCGCGGGACTGCGCGCCAGCGGCACCATCACCGGCCGCCACCTGGACGACCGGGTCTCGCTGAAGGAGACGGTGCGGGAGCCGACCGGGAAGCTGGAGATCCGCGGGGCGAACGCGAACAACCTGCAGAACGTGGACGTCGACATCCCGCTCGGCGTGCTGTGCGTGATCACCGGTGTGGCCGGGTCCGGGAAGAGTTCGCTGATCCACTACTCGATGCCGAAGGACGCCGACGTCGTCACCGTCGACCAGTCGCCGATCAGCGGCTCGCGGCGCAGCAACCCGGCCACCTACACCGGGCTGCTCGACCCGATCCGGAAGGCTTTCGCCAAGGCCAACGGCGTGAAACCGTCGCTGTTCAGCGCGAACTCCGAAGGTGCGTGCCCGAACTGCAACGGCGCCGGGGTGGTCTACACCGAGCTGGGCATGATGGCCACCGTCTCCCACCCGTGCGAGGAGTGCGAGGGGAAGCGGTTCCAGGCGGCGGTGCTGGAGTACACGTTCGGCGGCCGGAACATCAGCGAAGTGCTGGAGATGTCGGTGTCCGAGGCGGAGGCGTTCTTCGCCGAGGGCGAGGCACGAGTTCCCGCGGCGCACAAGATCCTGCAGCGGCTGTCCGACGTCGGCCTGGGCTACCTGACCCTCGGCCAGCCGTTGACCACGCTGTCCGGCGGCGAGCGACAGCGGTTGAAGCTGGCGACGCACATGGGCCAGGAAGGCGGCATCTACGTCCTGGACGAACCCACCACCGGGTTGCACCTGGCCGATGTGGAGCAGCTGCTCGGCCTGCTGGACCGGCTGGTCGACTCGGGCAAATCGGTGCTGGTGATCGAGCATCACCAGGCGGTGATGGCGCACGCGGACTGGATCATCGACCTGGGCCCGGGCGCAGGCCACGACGGCGGCCGGATCGTGTTCGAAGGTACTCCGGCGAAGCTGGTGGCCGACCGGTCCACGCTGACCGGGCAGCACTTGGCCGAGTACGTCGGGGCGTAGCAGAGGCGCCACGAGTCGCCCGCCGCGACAGCGGCGGGCGCCTTGCTCTGTGCGCGTGAACTTGGCGCCAGCAGCTCCGCGGGCGTGACCTGCGATGACATCATCGCCGCGGGCAGTACTGGGGGAGGAGGAGCATGACGCCACCGATCAGAACCAGACCGGACGGCACGAAGTATCCGATCACCGGAAAAGGCGGCGGCAAAGCGCGCACGGTCGTGGCGGCAGGTGCGGCGGCCACCCTGATCGCGGCCGGCCCGAGCCTCGGCGGCATCGGAGTCGTCGGCGGCACGGGAGCGAGCGTGACCGGTGGCTTCAGCTCGATCACCAGCTCGGTCATGCGGGCCAAGGTCGTCAAGGCCAAGAAGGTGATGCGGAGCGGGAAGCCCGCACGGGCGTGGCGGCAACTCGGGCTCCGCAAGGGCAAGCCCCGCCGCATTGCCCGGGCGTCCTGCGTACGGAATTCCTACGGCCAGGTGCAGACCTGGCTGCGCTTCCACCCATGTCGGTCACTCAAGCGACTGGCGCTTCCGCTGACCGACGGCCGCGGGAACACGGTGCTCCTCACCGTCGCCTGGGTGAAGATGCGGAACGCGAATGATGCGCGCAACTTCAAACGCTTGATCGACGTGCACGGCACGGGCGACATCAAGCCCGTCGCGATGGAAATGTGGGAACGCAAGTTCGGCGTGGAGTTCACCGGGCTCAACTACGAGTCGCGGAGGAGCCGCACGACGGTCGTCGTGGCCGAATCCGAGCCACTGCGTGGCAGTGCATCGCGCGATCTGTTGCAGGCGACGGCAAGCGTCGGCGCATATCTCCGGTGGCCGGGCTGAGACCCGGCGCTGGCCGTTCGAGCTCACATCCGGTCGCGAGCGGCCGAACGGAGAGCCAGCGTCGACCGGCGCGGCCGCTTGCGAGCTCACCCGAAGCCTTCGACATGTCGCCCGGACCGCAGCAATGAGCGGAGCGTCGGGCCGACGGCGGTGTTCTGCCACCACACATGGCCCGCACACCGGTTACGCTTCGCGGCGAGGCGCCGCCGGAAAGGAGTGCCGGTGATCCTGCCCAAGGTGCGCGACCCGCGGTTCATCACGATCCGCCGGGGCGGAACGCTGACCGACGAGCACCACCACCTGCTCGCCTTGTGGGCAGCCACATGCGCCGAGCATGTGTTGCCGCTGTTCGAAGCGGCTCGCCCGGACGATCCTCGCCCGCGCGCGGCGATCGAGCACGCTCGTGCCTGGGCGCGCGGCGCGGTCAAGATGATGCAGGCGCGGGCAGCGGGCGGGCACGCCATGGGGGCCGCTCGCGACCTGCGCGGCGCTCCGCGCTTCGCCGCATATGCGGCCGGTCAAGCGGCCGTCGTGGCACACGTCGCCGAGCACGAGCTGGGCGCTGCCGCATACGCGATCAAGGCGGTTCGTGCTGCGGTGCCGCCGGAACAAGCTGACGCCGCAGGCCGCGAAGAGTGTCGATGGCAGCGCGACCAGCTTCCGCCGGAGATTCGCGACCTGGTGCTGGAGGATCAGCGGCGCCGGAACGACCTGTGCTGGTCGGTCTTCGACGTGTGACCGCTGCCCCGGCGGCGGCTCGCCGCTGCACCCGCTGCATCCCTCCGACCCACTTTCGGTCGACTTGTGATTGACCGGGCACCGAAAGTGATCACGCTGCGTCCAAGACGGCGTTCGGGAGATCTTCAGGCCTTGGGTTGTTGTCAGAGGTGCGGTTGTGGGACAGCTGGCTGGCTACACCGAGTTGCAGACGGTGGGTACCGGCGGGTTCGGCCGGGTGGTGCTCGCCCGGCATGACGCTTCGGGCACGGTGGTGGCGATCAAGTACCTCCACCAGCGGTATCTGACGAACTACGCGGTGCTGGAGGGCTTCCGCCGGGAGGCGGCGATGATGGCGGCGGTCCAGTCGCCGTACGTGGTGCGCTTGTTCGACTTCCACGTCTCGCCCGATGTCGCCGCGCTGGTGATGGAGGCCGTGCCCGGCGTCTCACTGCGCCAGATCCTGGAAGCCGAGCGCGCCCTGATGGTCGAGGCGGCGCTGTCGGTGCTCAAGGGCTCGCTGTTGGGCCTGGCCGCCGCCCACCAGGTCGGAGTGGTGCACCGCGACTACAAGCCCGACAACGTGCTGGTCACCAGCCAGGGCGTGTCGAAGCTGGTGGACTTCGGCCTGGCGGTCCTCGACGGCCAGCTCGGGCTCACCGCCGGGTCGCCGTCGTACATGGCGCCGGAGCAATGGGCCGGCCAGCCGGGCACTCCCGCCACCGACGTGTATGCCGCGACCTGCGTGTTCTACCAGTGCATCACCGGCAAGAAGCCGTTCGTCGCCGAGTCGAACGAGGAACTGCGCAGGATGCACGAAATGGCCGCCCCCGACCTGTCCCAGGTACCTCAGCACCTGCACGGGCTGATCGCCGCGGGCATGGCCAAGAACCCGTATGCCAGGCCCACGAACGCCGGGGTCTTCGTCGCCGAGTTGGAACGCGTCGCCGTGGCGGTCCACGGCCCCGACTGGGAGCGGCG
Organism: Thermocrispum sp.; assembly: GCF_002919275.1. Lineage (NCBI taxonomy): Bacteria > Bacillati > Actinomycetota > Actinomycetes > Pseudonocardiales > Pseudonocardiaceae > Thermocrispum > Thermocrispum sp. Next base: position 8,096 of record NZ_PKFA01000038.1, read on the forward strand.
CGCGTGGCACGCGCTGGCCACCGCAGCGGGCACCCTGGTGGCTCTCACCCCGCTGGCCATCCTGGCCGGCACCGCGACGACCACCGTTGCCGGAACCGCGACCAGCGGGCTCTCCGCCCTCGGGGCTACCGGCACCACCGCCGGCACCACCACCGTCAGTGGGTCCGCGACCGCCGTAGCGGAGTCGGCCAGCACTGCCGGGACCGGTGTCGGGTCCGCCACGAGCACCGTGAGCGGCGCCGGTGTCGGCAGCGGCTCCGCGGGGACCGTCGGCTCCGGAACCACAAGCACCGCGGCTGGCACCGGTGCAGGGTCCGGCGCGTCCGGATCAGCTGCCTCGGCCGGAACGTCCGGTGCTGGTACTGCCACGACCGGCGCCGGTGGCACAGCGGGCGGAACGACGTCGGCAAGTACCGGGACGGCCGGCACTGCTGGAGGTACGGGCACCGGTGCATCCGGCGCCGGTGGCACGGCCGGTACCAGCTCAGCAGGCGGCACAGCCGGGACCACATCGACGAGCGCAGGCAGCACGACATCCGGCGCGAGCTCCGCAGGGACCGGCACGAGCGCGACATCCGGAAGCGGGGCCGGATCGGGGGCCACTGGCGGCACCACGACCGGCTCGGGCACCGGGACCTCGGCCGGAAACACGGGGTCCACTGGAATCGAAGCGACGAGCAGCAGCGGCGGAACCGGCTCCACCGGCACAGGCTCGACCGGCACCGGCTCCGGCCCGACCGACGGCACTGGCTCACCCGGACCGGACGCCACGCCGGGCGGGCCGGGAACCGAACCGATCGACGGCACGAGCAGCCCAGGAACGGGAGGCACCGACCCCGCCGGTGCCGCTCATCCGGGCACGGTCCCGGACTCCACCGGCGCCAGCACAAGCGGCGCACCCGAGCCCGGCGGCCCCGCCACACCAGCCAGTGACCCCGCCGGTGCCGTTCACCCCGGCACAGTCCCCGACTCCACCGGCGCCAGCACAAGCGGCGCACCCGAGCCCGGCGGCCCCGCCGGCCCGGCCGACGCAGGCTCGTCTGCGGGCTCGGCAGGAGCGGGAACTGGCACGGGAAGCGGAACCGGTGCTGGAACGGCCGCCGGTGCGAAAGCGACGGTGGCCGGGGTCGCGGGAGCCGGTGCCGCGGCCGCGGGCGGCCTGCTGGCAGGCACCGCGGCCAAGCTCATCGCCGCAGGACTCGCCGCGGCTGCAGTCGTCACCGGCGGTGTGGTCGTCGCGAACAGCCTGGGCGAGGAAGCCCGGCCCGCGGCCACTGCTTCGGAAGGTGGCGAAGCCGCTCCGGCTGCCGACTGCTCGACGACTCCGCCGGAGAATGCCATCCCCGGCGCCGACCGCGAGGCCTGCCAGTGGCAATCCACCGCCGAACAGATCGTCGGCTACCAGGACAAGGTCGTCCTCGTCGGGCACGACGGCGAGAACTTCGAAATGCGCGCGGTCGACGGCAAGACCGGCAAGGAGCTGTGGTCGACCGGACCGTTCCCCGGCCGCGTGGAAGCTCCTTACACGCCGCAGACCGAGGACGCACCCCGCACATTGAAGATCATCCAGCATGAAGGCAAGCCGTACGCCGCGTTCATGTACACCACCGACGACGGCGTGGCCACGACGATCATGCCGATCGACGCCGGCCCCGGAACCCAACCGGTCCACTGGGAGCTGGAGTCTCTGACCTACGACTGGGTGGACACCGACGACGCGGCTGCCTTCTACGACCACCGCATGCTGTCCGGGACGGTGGTCGACCCGGACACCGGCGACCCGATCGAATTGCCGGTGGATCTCGATCTGCGGGTGCACGCCATCGGCGACGGCTGGTTCGCCGAAGGGTGGGACGATTCGCTGGTCATTCGTGACTTCGACGGCGGCCTGCTGTGGGAGGTCGCGAGCTACCGGCCGGGTGACCTGCACAGTACGGTCGAGAACCGGTGGATCATCGGCGCCCACGGCGAGTACGTGCTGCTGCTGACCGTAGTCCGGCCGCCGGAGGGCGGTCTGGCGCCCATCCTGTCCGTCCACGACCGGACCGGGCGCGTCGTCGCCGAAACCTTGTACGGCGACAACGCGACTTTCGACGCAACCGTGGTGGCCTCACCGAACCAGCAGTGGCTCGCGGTCCATGCCGGCACGGCCTCCGCTGCGATCAACCTGGAGACCGGGCACGCGCAGGTACTCGACGACGCGGTGCGGCCGCTCACCATCAGCGACGACGGACAGGTCGTCGGCGTGGTGCCCGGTATCACCGACAAGGCGGTCGTCGCCGACGGCCACACCGGGCAGATCACGTGGGAAGGCGACCGCGAGACCCGGCTGCCCCATGTCGTCGGCGATGGCTACCTGGTCATCAACGACCGGATCCACCCGGTGCTGTCCAACTATCCGATCTACCAGACCGGCCCGGTGTGGGCGCTGCGCGGATCCCTCGGCGGATGAGGTCAGCGCCTGGCCCGGACGACCGGCGGTCGGTAGGCGCCGTTCGCGCAGCAGTCGACGAAGCTGGTTGGTCGTGGCCAAGTCGACAGCATCGACCAGTTCGGCCAGCCTGCGAATGGTCACGTAGTCGATGCCGCGGTTCGCATCGACGACGTCGTAGCAGACCGCGAGACTACGTGACCTGCTCCCAGCACCCGCGGCTGACGACCAGCGTGCCGTCGAGCACTTCGAAACCCACCGCCCACGGCGAACCGTTCTGCCGCAGGGTCCACGCGAAGATGGGCTTCGAGGTGGCGAAGACGCGAACGATCGACACTCGGACGACGTTGCCTGCCGTGCCGCGTCAGGCCGGGCTCACCCCACTCGTCACGAAGGCCCAGGTCCGAAGTGGATGGCTTCTGACCTGGGCCTTCGTGCGTGGAGCGGATGACGGGAATCGAACCCGCGTCTTCAGCTTGGGAAGCTGACGTTCTACCATTGAACTACATCCGCATCGCCGCTCCAGCATACAAGGCGGCCTTCGCATGGTGCACCGAACCCCGGGTTCGGCGTCGCTTCTCTTCTCGATCTACCGCATCATCCGCTCGCGATCAACGTCGCACGACCGTCCTTGCCGCTTCGCGAGCGCTGTACCTGGCGCTCCGCGTCGGCGCAAGGCCGGGGAACCCCACGCACCATGACGCCCGTGTGCGGCTGTTCGTCGCGCCGCCAGCATCGGCCAGGGAACCCCACGCACCTTGACGCCCGGCCAGAAAGTGACAACACTTGTTGTCGCTAGCGAGGCGTCCGCGGCGCCGGCGCGACAACGACGGGGAGAACGCGATGCCCGAGGAGCTCACAGCGGAACCCACCGAGCTGCCCGAGCCGGAGCTGTTCGCCCGCGGGCCGCTCCGGCTGGCGGCCCGCCTGTTCGGCCCCGGCGAGCTGCGCGCGGACCGCACCCAGGTGGCCCGCCTCCGCTCGTTCGCCGAGAAGGCCGACCCACTGGCCGACCGGCTCGCCGCCGTGTTACGCCGCGACCCGCGTGCCGGGGAGCTGTTCGAGCAAGCCCTCAAGCACGGCGTCGACAGCCTGGACACCGCCCCGGAGGAACTGTGGGAGTTCTTCCACGAAGTGGAGCGCACCCCGTACTGGGTCGACCACGACCGGATCGACCGCGGCGCCCGCGCCATCGTCCGCACCGGGCTCATCGGGCTCATCCCGCTCGGTGACATGTCCCTGATGGGCGGCTACCTGGCCTCCCGTGCGGTCAAGACCCTGATCGGCACCGGTGACCTCGAATACGCCGCGGCTCGCAGGCTGGCGGAGACCGCAGCGTGGTGGATCGACGTCACCACGCCAGGCTCGCTACGGCTCGGCGGTGACGGTTACGCGGCGGCCCTGCGCGTACGCCTGGCGCACGCGCACGTACGGGCGGCGATGAATCGCCGCGACGACTGGGACTACGAGAAGTGGGACCACCCGGTCAACCAGGTGCAGACAGCCGGCACACTGCTGCTCTTCTCGCACGTCTTCCTCCTCGGCATGCGCATGCTCGGCGTCCGCTACACCCAGCGCGAGCGGGAAGACGTGCTGCACCTGTGGCGTTACGTCGGCTGGCTGCTCGGAGTCGACGAGGCCCTCCTGCCCGCCGACGAGGACGACTCATGGCGGCTGCTGTGGCTGTTGGCCGCCACCGAGTTCATCCCGGACGAGGACTCCCAGCGCCTGGCCCGCGTCCTGCTCGAGCAACACGCCGCGATCGGCCGCCACTTCGGCCCGCTCGACAAGGTCGTCGGCCGTGCGGCGGTCAACCTGCACGCCGCGGTGAGCCGCATGCTGCTCGGCGACGCCAACGCGGACTACCTCGGCTTGCCGCCCGCACGGATCTCCTCAGCGGCGGTGCTGACCTTCGCGGCGGTGAACTTCCTCGCCGAGACGGCGCGCCAGGCGCTTCCCGGTGCCACCACCGTCCAGCAGTTCCTGGGGAAACGCTCCCTCCGGTGGTATCTCAAGCAGGTCGACCGCGCCTTTCGGCTCGACCGTACCTACTCCCGCCCGGCGCGAACCGCAGCCCGCTCGCCCGCAGGCTCGTCGGCGGCATGACGGGGACCCCGCGAAACCCGGGCCCGCTGCGTCCACACCACGGTGGCCAGCACGGCGAGGGCAACGCACACGGCCAGGAGCGTTACCTCCTCGCCAAGTAACACCGCCGACCACCCGAGCGTCAGCACCGGCTGCATCAATTGCACCTGTCCCATGCGGGCGACGCCGTCCCTGGCCATCGCGGCGTACCAGGCGAAAAACCCCAGATACATCGTGCAGATCGCCAAGTAGCCGAACGCGATGCCTTGCGACCAGGTCACCTCGCCGATCCCGTCGGCGGTCAGGACGGCCACCGGCAGGGTCAGCGGCAGCGCCAGCACCACGGCCCACGAGATGGTCCGCGCCCCGCCGATCTCGCCGGCGAGCACGCCCCCTTCCGCATACCCCCAGCCACCGAGCACGACCGCGCCGAGCAGAAACACGTCCGCCCAGGAGAAGGCCCCGTCGAGCCCGCCGCTGACCGCGACGAACACCAGGACCGTGGCCATTCCCAGCGCGCTGGCCAGCCAGAATTCGGCGTGCGGCCGCTCCTTGGCACGCAGCACGGCGAACGTGGCGGTGGCCAGCGGCAGGCACGCGATCACCACCGCGCCATGAGCGGAACTCTCGCTGACCAGAGCCACGGAGGTCAGCAGCGGGAATCCGACACCCACCCCGACAGCGACCACCAGCAGCCGCCGAACCAGCCGCCGTCCGGGCCACGGTGCCCGCGTCAGAAGGAGGTATCCGAGCGCAAGCAGGCCCGCAACGGCCGCACGCCCCAGCCCCACGAAGAACGGGTCCATCCCACCGACCGCGACGCGTGTGGCGGGCAGCGACAAACTGAAGCAGACGACGGCGAGCACCGCCAGCCCCAGGCCGCCCGTTATCCGCCGCGGCGCAGTAACGTTATCATTGGCTCTCATGTCCAATGATAACGCCGTCGCACGCGTCACCGCTGCGCTGACGGCGGTGATCGAGGCAGGCAGCCCTGGGGACAAGCTTCCGTCGGTGCGCGAGCTCATGGCGCGGTACCGGGTTTCCCCCACCACGGTCCAGACCGCCGTGCAGCACCTGGCCGCGCGCGGCCTGGTCGACGTGCGTCCCGGACGCGGCACTTTCATCGCCGTTCCGCCCGCGCCCGAGTCCAGCGCACCGCCCGACCTGTCCTGGCAGAGCGTCGTGCTGGGCGACGCCCGTGCCGGGGAGGAGGAGCTGGCCGCCCTGCTGGCCACCCACCACCCGGAAGCCATCCCGCTCAGCTCCGGCTACTTCGACCAGCAGCTCCAGCCGCACGGCGCGCTCGGTGCGGCGATGGCGCGCGCGGCACGAAAGCCGGCGGCATGGACCCGGCAACCCACCGAAGGGCTGCCCGAGCTGCGGGAATGGTTCGCCCACGACATCGGCGGCGGATTGCGCGCGGCGGACATGACCATCTGCTCCGGCGGTCAGCCCGCCCTGGCGGCGGCATTCCGCGGCCTGGGCCGTCCGGGCGACGTGGTGCTCGTGGAAGCGCCCACCTATCTCGGCGCGATCGCCGCTGCCCGCGACGCCGGCCTGCGGGTCGTCGGCGTCCCGGCCGACGAGCACGGAGTCCGGCCGGACCTGCTCGCCTCGGCGTTCCGCTGCACGGGCGCTCGGCTGTTCTACTGCCAGCCCCTGCACGCCAACCCGCACGGTGCGGTGCTGTCCGCCGAGCGGCGCGCCGCGGTACTGGACACAGTCGCGAAGGCGCACGCGTTCCTCATCGAGGACGATTACGCGCGCGGACTCACCCTCGACGGCGTCGCCCCGGCTCCGCTCGCGGTGGACGATCCCGACGGCCATGTCGTCTACGTGCGTTCGCTGACCAAAGTGGTGGCCCCGGGCATGCGGTTGTCCGTCATCGGCGCCCGGGGCGTAGCGGCGGCGCGCTTGCGCACGGCCCGCCTGCTGGACGATCTGTTCGTCGCGGGCCCGCTGCAACACACGGCGGTCGAATTCCTCACCTCGCCCTCCTGGCCACGGCACCTGCGGGCGCTGCGAGCCGGACTCCGGCAGCGGCGCGACGCCCTGGTGCAAGCCCTGCGCACACACGTCCCGTGGCTGCACGTACCGCGGCCGTCCGGCGGCATGCACCTGTGGGTGCGGTTGCCGGACGGCTCGGACGAGCAAGCGGTGACGGCCAAGGCGATGGCGCGCGAACTCGTCGTCTTCCCCGGCCGTCCCTGGTTCCCGGCCGAGCCGACCGGGCAGTACCTGCGGCTCAGCTTCGGCGCGCTGACTGCAGAACTGGCGGCTGCGGCGGCAAGCCGGCTGGCCGAGGCGCTTCGTGCCGCCGGATCAGGCCCGACATGAGTGCGGCGAACCCGCACAGGCCGCCCGCCACGTACCACGCGAGGTCGTAGCTTCCGTGCACGTCCCGGATCGCCCCGGCGCCGTAGGCGGCGGCCGCGGCGCCCAACTGGTGCGCGGCGAACACCCAGCCGAAGACGATCGGCCCGCTCATCCCGAAACGTTCCCGGCACAGGGCCACGGTCGGCGGCACGGTCGCGACCCAGTCGAGCCCGTAGAAGATCACGAACACCCACAGGCTCGGCTCGACGTGCGGCTGCAGCAACGACGGCAGAACCAGCAGGGACAGCCCGCGCAGCGTGTAGTAGCCCACCAGCAGGTAGCGCGCATCGAACCGGTCGACGAGCCATCCGGACAAGATCGTCCCGGCGATGTCGAACACGCCGACCAGCGCCAACAGTCCGGCCGCCGTGGTGTGCGGCATTCCGTGATCGTGGGCCGCGGACACGAAGTGCGTCCCGACCAGGCCGTTGGTCGACGCACCGCACACCGCGAACCCACCGGCCAACATCCAGAAAGTCCTGGTCGGGATCGCTTCCCGGAGCGTGTGCAAGGTGCGCAGCACGCTGCTGCCTGCCACCGGGCGAGCGACTTCGGCCGCTTCGGTCGCACCGTAAGCGGTGGTGCCCACGTCGCTCGGGTAGTCCCGCAGGAACAACACGACCAGCGGAACCACGGCGAGTGCCGTAGCCGCCACGGTGATCGACGGGACCCGCCAGCCGTGTTCGGTGGCCAGCGCGGCCAGCAATGGCAGGAAGATCAGCTGACCGGTCGCCCCCGCGGCGGTCAGCACGCCGCTGACCAGACCCCTGCGCTTGACGAACCACCGGCCGGTGATGACGGCGACGAACGGCATCGACATCGACCCGGTCCCGACGCCGACCAGCACACCCCAGCACATCAGCAGCTGCCACGGCTCGGTCATGAACACCGTCAGCCCGGCCCCCGCCGCCACCAGAACCAGCGCCCCGGCGACCACCCGGCGAACACCCAACCGGTCCATCAACGCCGCGGCGAACGGCGAAATCACCCCGAACAGGATCAAGTTGACGGACACCGCGGAGCCGATCGTGCCGCGCGACCAGCCGAACTCGTCGTGCAGCGGATCGATCAGGACCCCGGGCACGGTGCCGAAGGCCGCCGCCGCGATCAGCGTCAGGAACGCGACCGCGGCGATCATCCATGCCCAGTGCAGCCGCCACCGCCGAGATCCGGCAGGCGCACTCGCTTCGATCTCAACCCCTCGCTGAATCACGCGGCCAGTGTTGATCAACAAGCACGTCGGCAACAGTGGCCTGATTGCCAATATGTGAAAGAATCTGGCCATGTTCCGCGACCTGCACCGCGTCGTCGTGCTGGCTTTGGATCCGGTGGTCGGCTTCGACCTCGCCATCCCGCCGATGGTCTTCAGCTGCGCCACCGACGCCGACGGCTCACCGCTGTACGACATCCGCGTCTGCGGCCTCGGCACGGCGCCCATGCCGACACCGTCGAACTACGCGATCGTTCCCGGCAGCGGCCCGGAGGCACTGCGCGACGCGGACACCGTGATCATTCCCGGCACCAAGATGCCGGGGCCCTTCCGGCACGGCGTCCTGCCGGACGACGTCGCTCGCGCGCTCGACATGATCCCGTCGCACGCCCGCGTGATGTCCATCTGCACGGGCGCGTTCGTGCTCGGCGCGGCAGGCATCCTGGACGGCCGCCCGGCGACCACGCACTGGCATCACGCCGACGAGTTTCGCCAGCTCTATCCGCGAGTGAAGCTCGACGAGACGGTGCTGTTCGTGGACGACGGCGACGTACTGACGTCGGCCGGCCTGTCCGCAGGGATCGACCTCTGCCTGCACGTGGTGCGCTCCGACCACGGGAGCGAAGTCGCCAACCGTGCCGCCCGCTACTGCGTCGTCCCGCCGTGGCGCGAAGGCGGGCAATCGCAGTTCATCGAACGACACGTGCCCGACGACGACACCGCCAGCACGGCCCCGACCAGGGCGTGGGCCTTGCAGCACCTGGCCGAGCGGCTCGACCTGGCCACGCTGGCCGCGCACGCCCACATGAGCGTGCGCACCTTCTCCCGGAAGTTCCGGGCGGAGACCGGGATGTCGCCCGGTGCATGGCTGACCCAGCAGCGCATCGACCACGCCCGGCACCTGCTGGAGACCACCGACCTGAGCATCGACGAGGTGGCCAGGGTCTGCGGGCTGGGCACCGCGGCGTCGCTGCGCCAGCACCTGAGGTCGAGCATCGGGGTGAGTCCGCTGGCCTACCGGCGCACGTTCCGTGCCCCGGACGAACGCGCGGGCTAGGGTGAGTCCGTGCTGCTGAGTGACCGCGACCTGCGCAAGGAGTTGGAATCCGGGCGGCTGGTGCTCGACCCGTACGATGCGGAGATGGTCCAGCCCTCCAGCATCGACGTGCGGCTGGACAGGTACTTCCGGGTGTTCGACAACACCAGGTACACCCACATCGACCCCTCCCAGCAGCAGGACGAGCTCACCTCGTTGGTCGAGAAGTCCGGTGACGAGCCGTTCGTGTTGCACCCTGGCGAGTTCGTGCTCGGCTCGACGTTCGAGATGGTGACCCTGCCCGACGATCTGGCCGGACGGCTGGAAGGCAAGTCGTCACTGGGCAGGCTGGGCCTGCTCACCCATTCCACCGCGGGATTCATCGACCCCGGCTTCTCCGGGCACATCACCCTGGAGCTGTCCAACGTCGCCAACCTGCCGATCACGTTGTGGCCGGGGATGAAGATCGGGCAGCTGTGCCTGTTCCGGCTGTCCAGCGCCGCGGAGCACCCGTACGGCTCGGAGCGGGCCGGGTCGCGCTACCAGGGCCAGCGCGGGCCGACGCCGTCGCGTGCCTATCTGAACTTCCACCGCACCGACACCACCCGCTGACCCGGCGGGCACCAGGGGCCAGAACTTCCTGGACGTTCGTTCAGATACTCTGGAGCGATGTACGCCTACCTGCTGCTGGGTCTGGCCATCGCGGCCGAGGTGACCGGCACGGTCGCACTGAAGTTCTCCGACGGCTTCACCAAGCTCGGGCCGTCGCTGGTGGTGGCGGCCGGCTACGGCCTGGCCTTCTACCTGCTGTCCCTGGTGCTGAAGGCAGGGATCCCGGTCGGCGTGGCCTACGCGATCTGGGCGGCGTTCGGCATCGCCCTCATCGCCCTGGTCGGCGTCGTCTTCCTCGGCGAACGGCTGAACGTCACCATGATCGCCGGGCTCGGGCTGGTCGTCGCCGGCGTCGTCCTGGTCGAGTTGGGGAGGTCGGCGACATGACCACCATGCAACGCGACGGCCGCAAGGCCCGCGGCGAGAAGCGCCGCCAGGAGATCATCGAAGCCACCCTGCGGGTGATCGAACGCGACGGCGTCGCGGGCGTGACCCATCGCAGCGTGGCGCGCGAGGCAGGCATCCCCACCGCCTCGATCACCTACCACTTCGCCACGCTCGACGACCTGCTCATCGCGACGCTGATCTCGTGCGCCAGGGACATGGCCACCGAGGTGTACTGGATGATCGACCGCGCCCGCTCGCGCGAGGGCCTGCGCCGGTCGAGCGGTTCCCCGTACAGCGGCCCGAGCGCCGCCGACGAGGTCTCCGCGCTGCTGGCCGAGGCCCTCGGCCCGCGCCGCGGCCGCACCATGGCCGAATACGAGCTCTACCTGCTGGCGGCGCGGCGGCCGTCGCTGCGTCCCGCCGCGCGCCGCTGGCTGGACGTGCTCACCTCGATGGTCAAACACGACGACGAGGTGGCCTTTCGGGTCTTCCTCGCCGGCATCGACGGCCTGCTCATTCAGGGACTGATCGACGACGAGCCGCCGACCGCCGAAGAACTGCGCCCGGTCGTGGAATACCTGCTCAACCCGACCGAGCGCCGCCGGCGTGCCCGGCAGGAGGCCTGAGCACGCCGGCGTGCGGCATCAGCCCTTGTTCTCGTAGACGGGGGTGATGTAGGCGCGGGCCAGGGTGTGGAAGAACAGATTGAAGCCCAGCACCGTCGGCGTGGTGTCCGGGGAGAGGTCGAGCTTTTCCACGTCCACCGCGTGCACCACGAACATGTAGCGGTGCGGACGGTGCTTCGGCGGCGGGGCGGCACCGATGTAGCCCACGTGACCGCTGTCCGCGCGCAGCTGGACAGCGCCCTCGGGCAGGCCGGAGCCGTTCTCGTCCCCCGCGCCGGACGGCAGTTCGGTCACGCTCGCCGGGATGTTGAACACCGCCCAGTGCCAGAAGCCCGCCGCGGTCGGCGCGTCCGGGTCGAAGCAGGTCACCGCGAAGCTCTTGGTCTCCGCCGGGAAACCTTCCCACCGCAGGTGCGGCGAACGGTCCTCGCCGCCCGCGCCCATCTTGCCGGACAAGTGCGGCTGCGGCAGGGTCTCGCCGTCTTTGATGTCGTTGCTGGTCACCGTGAACGTCGGGACCTGGGGCAGGAAGTCGTACGGGTTCGGTGGTGCAGGAGTCTGCTCAGTCACGGGCACCTCCATCCGGTTGGGTCAGATGCGCTTGCGAGGTTAGCGGACCCCGGGGTCCGTTCCCCGGTGACAACCAGGGTCGAACCTGGGGATTTCCCCGATGCCGCGCGGGTTCCCCCGGCCTACCGTGAGCACCGTAAGCACGAACGAGGAGACCAGTACATGTCACGTACCGTCAAATTCGTCGCCGGAGTCGCGCTGCTCGCTGTGGCTGTCGGTTTGGTGACCGGATGGTTCTGGCGGTCGGAGGCCACCACGGTGGAACGCGTCGACCAGCGCATCAACACCGTGGAGATCGACAACGAATCGGGCGACGTGGTGGTGCGTGCCGCGGACGTGACGACCATCGAGGTCCGGCAGAAGTTCTCCTACCGGTTCACCGCCCCCGACCGGGCGTTCTCGGTCGACGGCAGCACCCTCACACTGGACGGCTGCGGCTGGTGGTGCGCGGTCGACTACGAGGTGATCGTGCCGCGCTCGGTCAAGGTCGTCGGCGAGATCGACTCCGGCGACCTGCAGCTGGTCGGAACCATCGGCGGCGAGATCGAACTGAACAGCGGCGACGCCGTGGTGCGCGATGTCACCGGACCGCTGTCGATCAGGGCGAACTCCGGGGACGTCACGGTGACCGGGATGTCGTCCGACCTGACCGTGAAGGCGAACTCCGGGGACGTCACCGCAGAGCTCGCCAAGCCGGCGAACGTCACCGCGGACATCGACAGCGGCTCCATCCAGCTGACCGTCCCGGAAGGCCGCTACCAGGTGGACGGGCAGACCGACTCCGGGCGCAGGGACATCCGGATCGGCAACACCCCCGGCGCGCCGTATCGCCTGCAGCTGGACACCGACTCCGGCAACGTACTGGTGCGCACCGCGAGCTGAGTCACATCGACCCGCCCACCGGACCCTTCGGGAACACACGGCACAGCCCACTCGTTGTCCGGGCAGCAAGGTTGAGTGTGGCAGACTCAAGTTCGCACTCCGTCGCCGAACCGGCGGCATCCCAAACTTGAGCGAGTCAGACTCAGGGGTCGAGTCGCACCCCGACGCAACACCACGAACGACTTACAGGAGGAACACCCCATGGCGCGAGCGGTCGGCATCGACCTCGGCACGACCAACTCGGTCGTCGCTGTCCTGGAGGGTGGCGAGCCGACGGTCATCGCCAACTCCGAAGGGTCCCGAACCACCCCGTCCGTCGTCGCCTTCGCCAAGAACGGCGAAGTGCTGGTGGGTCAGCCCGCCAAGAACCAGGCGGTCACCAACGTCGACCGCACCATCCTGTCCGTCAAGCGCCACATGGGCGAGGACTGGAAGAAGGAGATCGACGGCAAGCAGTACACCCCGCAGGAGATCTCCGCCCGCGTGCTGATGAAGCTGAAGCGGGACGCCGAGGCCTACCTGGGCGAGGAGGTCACCGACGCGGTGATCACCGTGCCCGCGTACTTCTCCGACGCCCAGCGCCAGGCCACCAAGGAGGCCGGGACGATCGCCGGGCTGAACGTGCTGCGCATCATCAACGAGCCCACGTCGGCGGCGCTGGCCTACGGCCTGGACAAGGGTGAGAAGGAGCAGACCATCCTGGTCTTCGACCTCGGTGGCGGTACGTTCGACGTCTCCCTGCTGGAGCTGGGTGACGGCGTCGTCGAGGTGCGCGCCACGTCGGGTGACAACCACCTCGGTGGTGACGACTGGGACCAGCGCATCGTCGACTGGCTGGTCAACAAGTTCAAGATGTCGCACGGCATCGACCTGACCAAGGACCGGATGGCCATGCAGCGCATCCGGGAAGCCGCCGAGAAGGCCAAGATCGAGCTGTCCAGCTCGACGACGGCGAACATCAACCTGCCCTACATCACCGTCGACGCGGACAAGAACCCGCTGTTCCTGGACGAGACGCTGACCAGGGCGGAGTTCCAGAAGATCACCGCGGACCTGCTGGAGCGCACCCGCGAGCCGTTCAACAACGTGCTGCGTGACGCCGGCATCTCGGTCAGCGACATCGACCACGTGGTGCTGGTTGGCGGCTCCACGCGTATGCCCGCGGTGAGCGACCTGGTCAAGGAGTTGACCGGCGGCAAGGAGCCGAACAAGGGCGTCAACCCGGACGAGGTGGTCGCGGTCGGCGCCGCGCTGCAGGCCGGTGTGCTCAAGGGCGAGGTGAAGGACGTCCTGCTGCTGGACGTCACCCCGCTGTCGCTGGGCATCGAGACCAAGGGCGGCGTGTTCACCAAGCTGATCGAGCGCAACACCACGATCCCGACCAAGCGCTCGGAGATCTTCTCCACCGCGGAGGACAACCAGCCGTCCGTGCAGATCCAGGTCTACCAGGGTGAGCGGGAGATCGCCGCGCACAACAAGAAGCTCGGCATGTTCGAGCTGACCGGCATCCCGCCCGCCCCGCGCGGCGTGCCGCAGATCGAGGTCACCTTCGACATCGACGCCAACGGCATCGTGCACGTCACCGCGAAGGACCTCGGCACCAACAAGGAACAGTCCATGACGATCACCGGTGGATCGGCCCTGCCGAAGGAGGAGATCGACCGGATGATCAAGGAGGCCGAGGCGCACGCGGAGGAGGACCGGCGGCGCCGCGAGGAGGCGGAGACCCGCAACCAGGCCGAGTCGCTGGTCTACCAGACGGAGAAGTTCGTCAAGGACAACGAGGACAAGCTGCCGGACGACGTCAAGACGAAGGTCAACGACGCCATCAAGGAAGTCAACGAGGCGTTGAAGGGCAGCGACGTGGCGGCCATCCGCACCGCCATGGAGAAGCTGACCAAGGAGTCGCAGGCCATGGGCACCGCGCTGTACGCCAACACGCAGGCGGCGCAGCAGGCCGCGGCGGGCAGCGACGGTCCCGCTTCCGGCACGAACGCCGGTGGCGCCACGGCCTCGGCGGGCGCGGGCGCCTCGGGCGATGACAACGTGGTGGACGCCGAGATCGTCGACGAGGACGAGAAGAAGTGACTGAACTGCGCAACGACGGCAACGGTGAGGAGCCACGGGTAGTAGTGCGTGACCGTCGCAAGATCGACCCGGAGACCGGTGAGGTCCGGCGGCCGGAGGCCGCCGAGGCCGAGCCCCAGCAGGCCGGTGAAACCGGCCCGGCCGGGGCGCCGGGTGGCTCCGCACCGGCGGCCGGCAAAGCTGACAGCGACAGCGGCGCCGCTGCTGCGGATCTGCAGAAGCAGCTGGAGGAGCGCACCGCGGACCTGCAGCGAGTCACCGCCGACTTCGCCAACTACCGCAAGCGGGTCGAGCGCGACCGGCTCGCGGTGATCGAGTCGGCCAAGGCCTCGGTGCTGACCGAGCTGCTGCCGTTGCTCGACGACCTGGAGCGGGCCGACGCGCACGGCGACCTGACCGGCCCGTTCAAGGCGGTCGCCGACAAGCTGCACAGCACGCTGCGCAGTATCGGCCTGGAGTCCTTCGGCAACGAGGGTGATCCGTTCGACCCGCTGGTGCACGAGGCGGTGCAGCACTCGACGTCACCGGACGTGAAGGAGCCGACGGTGACGACGGTGCTGCGGCGCGGCTACCGGTTCGGCGAGCGGGTGCTCCGGCACGCGCTGGTGGCGGTCACCGACCACGAGCCGGAGCCGTCTGCCGAGCAGACCGCGGACCAGGCGGAGCAGCAGTCATCTGCGGACAACTGACGAAGCGAGCGAAGGGAGGGGCGTCCGGTGAGTGCACGGGAGTGGATCGGTAAGGACTTCTATCGCGAGCTGGGCGTCTCTCCCGACGCGTCGCAGGAGGAGATCAAGCGGGCGTACCGGAAGCTGGCGCGGGACTACCACCCGGACGCCAACCCCGGTGACGCCAAGGCCGAGCAGAAGTTCAAGGCCATCTCCGAGGCGTACGGCGTGCTGTCGGACCCGAAGAAGCGCCGCGAGTACGACGAGGCGCGCGCGCTCTTCGGGTCCGGCGGCCAAGGCGGGTTCGGCTTCCCCGGCGGCGGGGCGGGCGGCTTCGACTTCGGCGACCTGTTCAACGCCGCCAGGGGCAGCGGGCTCGGTGGCCTCGGGGACATGCTCGGCAACCTGTTCAACCGGCGCTCGTCCGCCACGGCCACGTCGGCCCGGCGCGGCGCGGACGTGGAGACGGAGATCCGTATCGACTTCGTCGAGGCGGTGCGCGGTGCCACGGTGCCGTTGCGGCTGTCCAGCCCGGCGAAATGCGGCACGTGCGGCGGGACCGGCGCCCGGCCGGGCACCCAGCCGCGGACCTGCCCGACCTGCGGCGGCGCCGGTTTGGTCAACAGGAGTCAGGGGGCGTTCGCGTTCTCCGAACCGTGCCGTGACTGCCGCGGACGCGGGGCGATCATCGACTCCCCGTGCCCGGAGTGCGCGGGCGAGGGCGTGAGCACCCGGACGCGCACCTTGACGGTGCGCATTCCGCCGGGTGTGGACAACGAGCAGCGCATCCGGCTCGCCGGTCAGGGTGAGCCGGGTCGCGGCGGCGCCCCGGCCGGTGACCTGTACGTGAAGGTCTTCGTCACGCCGCACCCGGTGTTCGGCCGCTCCGGCAACAACCTCACCATCACCGTCCCGGTGCACTTCTCCGAGCTCGCCCTCGGCACCACCCTGAGCGTTCCGACCCTGGACGGCAAGGTGTCGGTCAAGGTGCCGCCGGGCACCAACAGCGGGCGCGTGCTGCGCGTGCGCGGCAAAGGCATCACGAAGCGAAACGGCCAGACGGGTGACTTGCTGGTGACCCTGCAGGTCGCCGTGCCATCGTCGTTGAACGGCAAGGCAAAAGAGGCCTTGCAGGCCTACGCCGATGCGGTGGCGCAACACGATCCGCGGCCGGAGATCACGAGGTTGCTGCAGGAGCGAGCATGAGCGGGCGTGAGGAAAAGACATACGTCATCTCGGTGGCCGCCCAGCTGGCCGGCCTGCATGCGCAGACGCTGCGGGCCTACGACCGGCAGGGCCTGGTGACCCCCATGCGCACGCCGGGCGGAGGCCGCCGCTACTCGGCGCGGGACATCGAGCTGTTGCGCGAAGTGCAGCGGTTGTCGCAGCAGGAAGGCGTCAACCTCGCGGGTATCAAGCGCATCATCGAGCTGGAGAACCAGATCGACGAGCTCAAGGCCCAGGTCAAGCAGCTCACCGAGGAACTGGCCAGGGCGTACGCGGCGGCCGAGCAGGCCGCGGCCGCGGTGCACGCCAGCTATCGCCGGGAGCTGGTGCCCGCGCGGCAGGAGACCGCGTTGGTGATCTGGAAGCCGCGGAGCCGCCAGGGCGGTCGCTGACGCGCGGAGAATGCCAGCCACTGCGCTGTTCGTTCCGAGAGCCGCTGCACAGGTAGCTGCCGGAGACAGCAAGACGGGTAACTGCCGGAGACAGCGCAAGACGGATAACTGCCGGAGACAGCACGGGACGGGCAGCTGCCGGAGGCAGAACGAGACGATCGCCGGCGAGAAGGCCCGCCCAGGCCCGCTGACGAGCGCGGCATCGACCCACGCGGGTTCGTTCCAGTGCGCGGCGCGGGTGAAGCCTCCAGCGGAGCCTCCGGCAGCGCGCCGATCATGGTGTCGAGGCGCTGCCACCCCCGTGGAAGTGACAGGTCAGTCCTCGTACCTGTCGTCGCCGTCCCGGGCCTCCCGCTCGACGCGCAGGACCTTCCCGTCCCTGGCTACCACGTCGACCTCGATCTCCTGACGCTGGTGCACGACCTCCACGTGCCACACGCGGCCACCGAACTCGTAGTCCCGCTCGATGTCGACCACCTTGTCGCCCACATGCCCGACGGCGACCGCGACGGCCTCTTTCGCGCTGATCCCGTCGGCGGTGGACGCTAGCTTGCTGACCGCGGCGAGCTGAGCGGACCTCTCGACGGTCTGCCGCTGCATCGTCAGCTCGACCTGAGCCACCTCGGTGCCGTTCGTCGCCAACGGGACAGCACCGGCTACCACCACCGCAGCCGCCGCCAGGCCCGCGAGGGTCGTATCGGCGTCATGACCGTCCTTTCGTCGATCCTTGCTGTCGCCGACGACGATCCCGCGAGTCGCTCGAACTCCACGCTGCTCGACGGTCGAGACAGCCCTAGATGCGGCCCTCGGTGATGAACGAGTCGTAGGAGATCTGGTCGTACGACGTGCCTTCGACCAGCAGCCGGGAAACCGTCGCGCGGATCATCCCCGGTGATCCGGCCACCAGCACGTCGTGTCCGCTCCACGCACCGCCGAGTGCGGTCACGACCTCGGGCAGCTTGCCGCGCTCGCCGTCGTCGACGCTGCCGTCCTCGGTCACCGGGACGAGCTTCAGCCACGGGAGATCCGCCGCCAGCTCGCGCAGCTCCGGCAAGAAGTACAACGCATCTGCGGTCGGGCCGCCGAAGAACAGCGTCACCGACGACGGCTGCGTGGCACGTCCGGCCAGATCTTCGACCACCGCATGCAGTGGCGCAACGCCCGTCCCGCCGGCGATCAGCACGAGGTCGCGCTGCACGTCGCGGTCCCGCCACAGTTCGCCCATCGGCGCACCGACACGCCACCGGTCACCGGGCACCGTCTGCCGCACCAGCGCCCGGCTCACCCAGCCACCGGCCACGACCCGCACGTGGAAGTCGACGGTCCCGTCCTCGCGGGGCACGTTGGCCGGGGAGAGGTAGCGCCACAACCGCGGCCGTCGGGGCGACTCGACGCTGACGAACTGGCCCGCCAGATAGGGGATCTGCGACTCCGGCCGGACGCGGATGATCGCCGTGTCCCAGTCCCGCCGCTGGTGCGAGACCACCTCGGCGGTCCACCACGCGGGCAGGCTGTCGTCCGCGACGCCCTCCTGCATGATGCGCGCGACGACCTCGTAGGCCTGTGTCCAGGCCTGCTCGACCTCGTCGGTCCACTCGACCGTGGTGTAGGTGCGGACCGCCGCCCGCAGCGCCACCCCGAACGCGCGGAAATGCTCCTGCCGGACGCCGAACTTGCGGTGATCCCTGCCCAGCCGTCGCAGGTACGGAGTCAGTTCCTCCGGCCGATCGGCCGCCTCCACCAGCTGCACCAGCGCCCGGAACAACCTGGTGCGCTGCTTCTGCATGTTCACCGGGAACAGGTCCCTGGCGCTCGGGACGAGCGAGAACAGCACCGCGTAGAAGTGCTCTGCCATCTCGTCCGCCCTGAGCTCGACCGGAGCGAAACTGGCCTGGATGATCCGTACCATGCGATCGCTTCCGGTGCCGCGCGGCCGGGGCTCCGGCGGATCGGCGAAGGAGTTGAGCACAGCGTTAACAGTCATGGACGACGCATTCACTCCAGATGGTGAGGGCGAAGCCCTGCCGAAACGGTGGTCGATACCGATTCTGACGGAAAAATCCGCTGGTGACTGGGGCCAAACGGGGCTTGTGGGGTCTTCCCTGACGGGATTGACACAGAGTGCGGACCGGATGGAAGATGGCGCAATTTCCGCCCAATCGCGTGAGTTCCTTACCCCAGTCGTGGCACAGTAGGCGGCACCCGACCCGAAGTGATCCGGTATGGACCCGACGCTGAAGCACTCGCTCCGGCTGGCCCGCATGGCGCGGATGGACCTGCCGCCGAATCCGCGCCCACGCAGGTCCCGGCGATCCCGGCCCGAAACGCCTGCGGAGGCGGCCCCTTCGACGCACTCCGGCGACCGCGCCGCACGGCCCGGCCGGTCAGCCGCCGACCGTGCGCCCGCGCGGCCGGCGGACCCCGCCCCGCCGACCGAGGCCCAGCAGCAACCCCCACCGGACGAAGAGCCGACCGAACAGCTCCCGGTGGTGCGGCCGCCCGCGTTCGCCGACGTGCCACCACCGGACGACCCGCTCGACGGTGCGGCCGACGACCTGCCCGGATCGGCAGGGGAACACCTGCTGCAGCTCGCCTACGACACCCGGGAACAGGCCGAGCGGTTCTACGCCGAGCAGATGACCGACCGGCTGACGCCGACCATGGTGGAGTTCGTCGGCCGGATGGAGATGGCGTTCATCGCCACCGCCGACTCCCGCGGCGAAGCCGACTGCTCGTTCCGTGCCGGGCCGCCCGGGTTCATCCGCGTGTTGGACGACAAGCACGTGGCCTACCCCGAATACCGGGGCAACGGCGTGATGGCCAGCCTGGGCAACATCAGCGAGAACCCGCACATCGGCATCCTGTTGATCGACTTCGCCCGCGACCGCGTCGGCCTGCACATCAACGGGCGCGCGATGATCGTGGAGAACGACGCGATGCGCGCGGAGTTCCCGGACCTGCCGGTGACGGAGGATCGGGGACGACGCGCCGAGCGTTGGGTACTGGTGGAGGTCGACGAAGCCTACATCCACGGCAGCAAGCACATTCCGGCGATGCAGCCGGTCGCCGCCGACCCCGGGCCCGAGCACGACGACTACTTCTGCGTCCGGGCATCACGGCTTGCCGACGCGCGAGCCGCACGCGACACCAGCCAGCCGAAAGCGCCGGCGGCCGATGGTGCACCTGATCCGCAGCCTGCGAACGCCGAGGCGGCACCGGATCGCAAGGCGCAGCGGGCGAATGGCAGTCCGGCGCGCAACGGACGGCCGAATCCGCCGGAGACCGATCCGGCCGACGGCGATCACCAACGGTCCGAGGCCGCCGGGAGCAGCCCCGCGCCGCAAGCCGGATCAGCCGGGCCCGATCGAGGCCGGGACGGCCGCCCGGACAGCAGGCCCGACGTGCCAGGGCGGTCCAACGGTGCGGCGCGCCGACGGTCCACGGTTGCGGCCGGTCAGTCCAACGTGAACGGGTCGTAGGCGATCTGGTCCAGCGACGTTCCGGCCACCAGCATCCGTGACACGGTGGCCCGGATCATCTGCGGCGAGCCGGACACCAGGATGTCGTGATCCGGCCAGGCACCTCGGCGGGTCACCGCTTCGGCCAGCGTGCCGCGCTCCGCGCCTGCCACCTCGCCGCGTTCCACCACCGGAATGACGCGCAGCCACGGGTTCGCCGACGCCAGGCGGTGCAGGTCGTCCACCACGTACAGGTCGTCGACCGTGCGACCGCCGAAGAACAGCGTCACGTTCGGGTTCTTCCCCCACCTGGCCAGGTCGTCGAGCAGCGCCAGCAGCGGCGCCACCCCGGTGCCACCGGCGATCATCAGCACGTCCCGGCCCGACTCCCGGTCCACGCTCAACCGCCCGAGCGGCGGACCGATCTGCCATACGTCCCCGGGCTGGGTGTGGCTCACGATCGCCCGGCTCACCCACCCGCCGTCCACCGCGCGGACATGGAACTCCAGCGAGCCGTCCGGGCGCGGCGCGTTCGCCGGGGAGAGGTAGCGCCACAGCCGTGGCCGCTGCGGGATCTCCACGCTCACGTACTGGCCCGCCCGATACGGCAGCCGGGCCTCCGGTTCGACCCGCACCATCGCCAGGTCCCAGCTCAGCCTGCGGTGATCGGTGACCGTGGCGGACAGCCGCGGCGGGGAGGGGTCGGATGCGGCGGCTTCTTGCATCGAGCGGGCCACGATCGTGTAGCCCTCGGCCCACGCCCGCTCCACCTCGGGTGTCCACGCCGGACCGAGGTGGTCGCGCAGCGCCGCCAGCATCGCGGTGCCGATCGCCTCGTAGTGCCTGCTCTGCACGTTGTACTTGCGGTAGTCGCGGCCGAGCTGGGTGAGGAACGGGACCAGGTCCCCCGGCCGGTCCACCATCTGCACCACCCGGGCGATGGCGCGCAGCAGCTTGCCCCGCCGGATCTCGACGTTCACCGGGAACATCTCCCGGATGTCCGGCGCCAAGGTGAACAACAGACCGTAGAAGCGCTGCGACATCTCCGGCAGATACGGCGACGCCTGCCGCCAGGTGTCGGAAATGAGCCGCACCATCGCGGTGACCGCCGGCGGTGCTTCCCGCGGCGCAGCGGACCGCGGCACAGGGCTCACGTCGTCGGTGCTCATCGATCTCCGGGGGATGGTCTCGCCGCATGTCGGGCGGAGGGGCGAACGGGTGCGCGCACCTTGCCCAGCACAGTATCCGCTGTCGCCAGGAAAAACAGGATCAAGCTGCGGAAAGACCCGACTGGCGCATCCGTGAGAGTAACCACATGATCACGCCATTTCGGCGTGTGATCACCCGAACGAGGACCGTGACCATCCCGCCGTGGCGAGCCCCGGTCGGACGCGCCCGGATCGCCACCGAACACGAGCATCCGACGCCCGTGGTTCGGCGCCGACGCGGAGCCGAGAGTGCCGGGAATCCCGGCCTGGAGCACCACAGGCAGGACAGTTTCCCGGCAATTCTGCTCGACACCGGCTCGGGAAGGCGCGTCCCCTGCCAGGGGTACCCCCGGCGGCGGCGCTCGGGTGTCCGCGACGAGCGGAACACCGGGAGCTCGCGGCAGACAGCAATGCCGTCAGCCGCCGAACCGTCCGGACGTCTTCGGCCTCGCACCTCCGCTTCGCCGGCAACCCCAGCCCTACGGACGCCGGACCGCTCCCGGAGTCCCGAGCCGCCCAGCTGGCTTCGCCGCACCAGCCCGGGTGTCCACGGCACCTCACGCCGGGCAGCGTCAAGTCAAGCAACGTGGGCCCCCGAATCGCCCCTCCTTCCGCCCACGACCACCCGACGTCACCCCGAAACCCCCAACCACCCACCCGACCCCACAGGACGCCCGGTGTCCTGCGCCGCCAGCACGGTCCCGCCGGACGAACCAGCCCCGGCAACCGCCGGCCGCTCAGCCCAGCGTGAACGGGTCGCGGGTGGCGCCGGACAGCTCGACCCACACCGCCTTGTCCTCCAGGTAGGCGTCGATCGCTGCGGTGCCGCTCTCCCGGCCGATACCGGACAGTCCCATGCCACCGAACGGCACGCTCGGAGCCACCGCCCGGTAGCAGTTCACCCACACCGTGCCTGCCCGCAACCGGGCGGCCATGCGGTGCGCGCGGTGCACGTCCTTCGTCCACACGCCGGCGGCCAGCCCCGTACGGGGTGTCGCTGGCGAGCGCCACCGCTTCGTCCTCGTCGGTGAAGGTGTGCACGACCAGCACCGGGCCGAACACTTCCTCCTTGGCGATCGTGTCCTGCGGAGCGACGCCGGTCAGCACGGTCGGCTGCACGAAGTAGCCGCCGAGATCCGGGTCGGCCACGCCGCCGCACACCACGCAGGCGCCCTCGTCGGCCGCCTGCCGCAGCATCGAGACGACCTTGTCGTACTGCGGCCGGTTGGCCAGCGGACCCATCTCCGTCTCGGGATCGTTCGGGTCGCCCAGCTTGATCCGCTTCGCCCGGTCACTGACCAGCCGCACCAGCTCGTCGTGCACGGACTCGTGCACGATCAGCCGGGAGCCCGCCAGGCACGTCTGCCCGGTGGCCGCGAAGACACCGGCCACCAGCCCGTTCGCCGCCGCCTGCAGGTCGGCGTCCGGGAACACCACCTGTGGCGACTTGCCACCGAGCTCCAGCGTGACCGGGTTCAGCTTGCCGGCCGCCGCGCGCGCCACCGCCCGGCCGGTGCTGGTCGCGCCGGTGAAGGCCACCTTGTCGACCCCGGGATGCCCGACGAGCGCTGCTCCCGTCTCGGGAGACTGACCGGTGACGACGTTGAAGACCCCGGCCGGGAAACCCGCCTCGTGGACCAACTGGGCGAACGCCAGGGTCGACACCGGCGCATGTTCCGACGGCTTCGCCACCACGGTGCAGCCGGCGGCGAGCGCGGGAGCCAGTTTCCAGGCCAGCAACAGCAGCGGCGAATTCCACGGGGTGATCGCCGCGACCACGCCCACCGGTTCCCGGCGGGTGTAGACCAGGTAGCCGGGGTTCGGCGTCGGGATCTGCTTGCCTTCGATCTTGTCCGCCAGCCCGGCGAAGTAGTCGAACCAGGCCGCGAGGCTGCGCGCCTGGCCGATCATCTCCCGGTACAGCTTCCCGCAGTCGTCGACCTCGAGCCGGGCGAGCCACTCTGCGTTCTCCGTGATCAGGGCGGCCAGGCGACGCATGAGCGCCGCCCGGCGGAAGCCGGTGAACGAGCCCCATTCGCCGCTCAGCGCCGCGCGAGCGGCACGCACCGCGTCGTCGACGTCCTCCGTGCCGCCGTCGGGCACCAGCGCCCAGGGCCGGCCGGTGTACGGGTTCTGTGATTCGAAGACCGCGGTCGACGTGGCTTCCACGAACTCGCCGCGGATGTACATGCGGAAGCGTTCGAGTTCGGACATCAGAAGGGCTCCAATCCCAGCGCGGCACGGAAGCGGTTCTTGACGTGGACGCCGTCACGGGAGGGCAGCGCACGCGGCGGCTCGTCGGTGTCGATCAGCACCTGGGCGAACAGCGGCCCGGACCTGGCGGCCACCCGCGCCGCGAGCCTGCCGACCTCGGCGGGATCGAGAATCTTCGACGAGTCCGCGATCCCGGACGCGCGCGCGATACCGGCGAGGTCGACGCCCTGGCTGGTGTGGCTGGGCTGCATGCCGGTTTCGCCGTAGTGGCCGTTGTCCAGCACGACGATGGAGAGGTTGGCCGGCTGCTGCACGCCGACCGTGGCCAGCGACCCGATCCCCATCAGCATTTCGCCGTCGCCGGTGATGACCAGCACCGATCGTTCCGGCTGCGCGAGCGCCAGGCCCAGCCCCACCGACACGGCACCGCCCATGGCACCCCAGAGGTAGAAGTTCTCGTCCCGGTCACCGGCCGCGAAGACGTCGTAGGACGGGGCGCCGAGCCCGGTGACGACCAGCGCTTCGGGCACCAGCTCGAGCAGGCGAGCGACGAACGGCCGACGCGAGACACGCGGCTGGGGATTCGTCGTGATTTCCGGTGCGGTGGCCATCAGTTCCTCTCCCACTTCTTGCGTCCGATCAGGCTCTGCGCGAGCAGCACCGCGACTTGTTCGCCCGCGAGGAACGCCGACTCGAGCGCGGCGTTGACCACCTCACCGACTTCGTCGGGATGGGAGGCCCGGTACACGCGGATGCCCATCAGTTCCAGCGCGGCTTGCGTGCGCCGTCCCATCGGGCTCTGCCACGGGTTGAACTCGGCGTACTCGCCGCGCATGGTCACCAGGGCCAGGAACGGGAACCGGCAGCTGTCCAGCAGCGAGAACATGTTGACGCAGTTGCCGACGCCGCTGCTCTGCATGAGCAGGGCTGCCCGCTGCCCGCCGAGCCACGCCCCCGCGACGACGCCGACGCCTTCTTCTTCGGTGGTCAGCACGACGTCGCGCATGTCGGGATCCGCTTGGGCAGCCTGCAGTGCGTAGGAATGCCCGGCGTCGGGCACGTACGCGATGAGCCGGACACCTCCTTGCTTGAGGACGTCGAAGACTTCCTTCTTCCACGGGTGGTCGCTCAGGCCAGTCATTGCTGCTCTCCCTTCCCAGCCATAGTGATGCGTTATTGATGGGAGAGACCAATAGAATCTCGACATATGTGCATGCCGCCGCGTGATGACCCACGCCCGACCCGGGGAGGCAGCGGATGGAGATTCGTCAGCTGGCCGCGATGATCGCGGTGGCGGAAGCGGGCACGGTGACCAGGGCGGCCGAGCTGCTTCGGGTCGTGCAACCGGCCGTTTCCCGCCAGATCCACGCGCTGGAGAAGGAACTGAACACCGTCCTGTTCGAGCGCACCAAGAACGGCATGGTGCTGACCGACGACGGCAAGGTGTTCCTGGAGTACGCCCGGCGCGCGATGCGGGAACTGGACCGGGCCAGGGCCGAGCTGCGGCCCGCCGACTCGACGCTGCGCGGCCTGGTCACCATCGGCCTCCTGCCCAGTGTCGCCGACCCGCTGGCGGACGCGGTGGTGGAGCGGGTGACCGCAAAGCATCCCGCTGTCCGCATCCGGGTCACCGTCGGTTACGGCGGCCATCTCGCCGAGTGGCTGGACACCGCGGAAGTGGACCTCGCGCTGCTCTACGACGTGGCGGTGAAGACCCGCCTGGCAACCGAACCGCTGGTCGAGGAACCGCTGTGGCTGGTCGGCCCATCGGACTGTGGGTTGACCGAGGCAGATCCGGTGGACCTGCACAGCCGGGTCGGCGAACCTTTCGTGCTGCCCGCGCCGCCGCATGCGCTGCGCTCGATCGTCGACCACGCCGCCGCGCGGCACGGCTACGAGCTGAACGTGGTGGCGGAAACCAACGCGATGTCGGTGCAGCGCAGGATGGCGATGCGCGGCATCGGGCTCACCGTCCTGCCGCGCACCGCCGTCGCCGACGAACTGGCCGCGGGGAAGGTGGCCGCCGCGCCGTTGGCCGGTGAACTGCTGCGCCGACGGCTGGTGCTCGCGCTTCCCACGACCCGACGGCTCGGGCCTGCGGTGGAAGCCGTCGCCGACGTCCTGGTTGCCGAGGTCCACCAGGCGATCCGGCAGGGACGGCAAGGCTGGTGGCCGCTGGCGAAGTGGATCGGCCGGCCTCCCGGCGAGCCTCGCCGGTAGCCGCACGCGGCTCACTCGACGCGGGTCGGCGGCTTCCGGGCGCATCGCGCCGATGGCCCCGCACAACCTCACCCGACACGGCGCACACAACTGCCGAGCACACCCCACCGACAGCCCCGCACACGGCTCACTCGATGCGCGCCAGCTCGGTACCTTCCGCCACGAACTCACCGGGCTTCGCCAGGCAGCGGACCGTCCCGGAGCGATGGGCGTTGATCACCTTCTCCATCTTCATGGCTTCCAGCACGCCAAGGCTCTGGCCTTGCGTGACCTGCTCGCCGTCGGAGACGTGCCATGCCACCAGCACGCCGCTGAGCAGCGCCGTCAGCACCGCCGGATCGGGCGGAGGAGCCGGGGGCTCGTCGGCTGGGCCGGCGCGGAAGGCAGGCACGAAGCCGGCCGGCAAGGCCAGCGACATGCGGCGCCCGTCGACCTCCACCCACGTACGGACGACGTCGGAGCCGTCCGGAGGTAGCGGCCGCTTCCCGGCCAGCTGATCGAGCCATTGGCACTCGGTCTCCAGCCAGCGGGTGTGCACGCGCAGTCCGCCGGGGCCGGTGAAAGCGGGATCCGTCAGCAGCCTGCGGTGCAGGTCCACCACGGTGGGGATGCCCTCGATCCGCAACTCGGCCAGCGCCTGACGCGCCCGTCGCAGTGCCTGGTCCCGGGTCGCCCCGGACACGATCACCTTGGCGATCAGCGCGTCGTACTCGCCGGGGACGACCGATCCCGCCTCGACGCCGGAGTCGACGCGAATCCCCGGGCCGCCGGGCAGGTCGAACCGCTCGATCCGGCCAGGGCCCGGAAGGAACCCGCGGGCGGGGTCCTCGCGGTGATGCGGAACTCGACCGCGTGCCGGATCGGCCGCGGGTCGTCGCCGACCTCCATCGGCAGGCCGTCCGCGATGAGCAGCTGCTGCCGGAGCAGGTCGACGCCGAACGCTTCCTCGGTGACCGGATGTTCGACCTGCAGCCGCGTGTTGACCTCGAGAAACGTCACCGCTCCCGATTCGCCGACAAGGAACTCGACGGTCCCGGCACCGCGGTAGTTCACCGCGGCACAGATGTTTTTGGCAGCCGTCCGAAGTAGCTCTTCCTGCTCCGGATCCAGATACGGCGCCGACGACCCGAGTACGGCGCGCCGCCCGAAGACGTCGGACAGCCACCCGGCAACCGGCGTCACCAGGCACACCACCACCATCGCCACCACCGAGGACACCGACGCAGTGTGCGGGGACTCGTCACGGCGGCACCGCGCGAGGGCGGTGCGTGGGCTGGCCACTCCCCGACCCGGCACGGATCCGGCATGCCCCCTGGCCGTCCGCCGCACCGTGCCGAGCCCGGCGCCGACGCGTGCTCCGCCGGCGCCGGGCCTTCCTCCACCGCCCTGCTCGATCGGCCACCGGAACCCGTCCGGCACCGGTGACCGCGCGCACGACCCGCATCCATCCGAGAGGACCGTCATGGGATCTGTACCGGCGCTCTACCGCACCACCGCTGGATCACCGCTGCGCGCCGACACGGAGTTCTACGAAAAACTCGCCGACGACACCGCATCGCGCACCCTGGCACAGCGGTTCGTCGTGCCACCGCGATCGGGACGTGCGTGGGAAGTTCCCGCCGGCTCGATCTGCCGCATCGTCGCGATCGAAGGACCGCAGGTCGCCGACCTCAACGTGTGGAACCGGCACGACCCGCGCGAGCGCATGTGGGCCGCGCGCACCCGTCAGCTGGAGGGGGCGCACGTCACCCGGTTCAACCGCCTCTGGTCGACGCTGCCGTTCCTCCGCCCGCTGGTGACCATCATCGGCGACTCGCTGGAGTCCTACGGCGTGGACGAAGACGGCGGCCGGGTGCACGAACTGCTGGGCTCACGCTGCGACCCGTACATCAACAGCATCCTGTCCGGCAAGGACTACGACTTCCACTGCCACTCGAACCTGGTGCGCGCGGTGCTGCCGTACGGCTTGACCGAGTTCGATGTGCACGACGTGCTGAACGTTTTCCAGGTCGCCGGGCTGAACGACGACGGTCACTACTTCATCAAGCCGTGCCCGGCTCGCCGCGGCGACTACTTCGAGTTCTTCGCCGAACTCGACCTGCTGTGTGCCATGTCGACCTGCCCAGGCGGTGACCTGACCAAGCCCATCTGGGGAGCGGACGAAGCGGAGCTGGATTCGGTCTGCCGTCCGCTCGCCGTCGAGGTCTACCGGCCGGATCCGGCGTTGCTCGAGGGCTGGCGCAGCCCGGAGCTGCCGCCGTACCGGGGCCTGCACGGGATGCGGCTGCCCAACACCTGACCCGCCGAGCATCCGGAGCGCACACCCCGACAGCCCGGCCAAGGGCCACCCATCCGCCGCCTGCGTGCGGCCCTGCCCACCGGGACAACCAGCACGTTCACGCCAACAGGACGGAGCCGATGACCAAGACCATCGACCTGATCGCGGACCTCGGCGAAGGGTTCGGCAAGTACACGGTGGCCGACGACGACGCCCTGCTGTCCATCGTGTCCTCGGCCAACGTGGCCTGCGGCTTCCACGCCGGGGACCCCAGGGTGCTGGATCGCACCGTGCGAGCCTGCGCCGAGCACGGCGTCTCGCTCGGCGCCCACCCCGGCTTCCCCGACCTCCCCGGCTTCGGCCGCCGCACCATCGAGCTGAGCAGGCACGAGGTCATGACCGACACGCTGTATCAAATCGGGGCCCTGGCCGCGTTCGCCCGGCGGCACGACGTCCCGGTCCGGCACGTCTCACCGCACGGCAAGCTGGGCAACCTCTGCGTGACCCACGAAACCTACGCCCGCGGTGTGCTCGACGCCGTGCTCGCGTTCGACCAAGAACTCGTCGTCGTCTGCCAGGAAGGCGTGCTCACCGCGATGGCACGCGAACACGGGCTTCCGGTCGCGGTGATCGGGTTCGCCGACCGCAACTACAACGACGACGGAACTCTGGTCGACCGTCGCCACCCCGACGCGCTCGTGCGCAACGCCGATCTCGTGGTCGAACGCGCTGTGCAGCTGGCCACCAAGGGCACCGTCACCACCGTCAGCGGAACCGAGATACCGGTGCCGTGCGACACGGTGCTCGTGCACGGCGACACGGCTGGTTCTGTCACGCTCGCCCGCCGCGTGCGCGCGGCCCTCGAGGCCGCAGGCGTCACCATCGCCCCGTTCCACGCCCCGGCTGGCGTGCGCTGACCGCGGGCGGAGGCTCAGATCCCCGAGCTTCTTCTTCATGCCCTTCAGGCCGATCCGGCTGATCACGTCGCGCAGCCGGATCGGCGCACCCCGGTCCAGCCACCACGTCACCCGTGCGCCGAGCGGGGCGACGATGACCGGCGCGTCGGTCTCCAGCCCGCGCAATGCGTCGGCGGCCAGCCGCTCCGGCGGGTAGAACTTTGCCGCCCTGCAGCAGCTTCGCCAGGTCGTGGAAGAGCTCCCTGGCTTTCGTCCCGACCGCGGTCTGCGGCAGCCGGTCGTTGGCCTGCGCGAAGATCGGGGTGTCGATCACGCCCGGGCACAGCACGCTCACCTGCACCCCGTGCAGGGCGGCCTCGGCGCGCAGGCTCAGGCTCAACGCCACCACGGCGTGCTTGGTCGCGGTGTACGGGCCGGTGAGCGGGCTGACCACCAAACCGGCCAGCGACGCCGTGTTGAGGATCTGCCCCCGCCCGCGGGCCTTCATCTTCAGGTAGGCGGCGTGCGCGCCGTGCACGACGCCGCGCAGGTTCACGTCGATACAGCGATTCCAGTGCTCGAGCCCGAGCTCGTCGGCCGCACCGCCGACCGCGATCCCGGCGTTGTTCACCATCAGATCCAGCCCGTGCTCGGCGTCGACCTCGTCGACCAGCGCCTGCACGGCTGCCGCGTCGGTGACGTCCAGCCGGCGGGCGAACGCGCGGGACCCGAGCCGTTCGGCCACCCGTGCGGCGCCATCGGTGTCGAGGTCGGCGAGGTAGACGGTGTCGCCGCGGGCCACCAGCTTGTCGGCCAATGCCTCGCCGATCCCGGAAGCGGTACCCGTGACGATCGCAGTTGCCATCAACCGAGCCTACCGATACGAAAGTTGAGCGGAACTCACTCAACTTTTCCGACGTTGACCAGATGACGACGCTGCACACAGCGGTCACACAGGCTTCATCGGAACGCACGGAGAAGGCAGGGGATGGACGCGTTCAACCCGACAACCAAGACGCAGCAGGCGATCTCGTCGGCGGCGCAAGCGGCGACGGTCGCGGGCAATCCGGACATCACGCCCGCTCACCTGCTCGGCGCACTGCTGGCGCAAAGCGACGGCCTGGCCGGCCCGCTGCTCACCGCGGTGGGCGCGGACCCACGGAAGGTGCACGCCGAGCTGGAGTCGATCACCCGCACGCTGCCCACCGCCACCGGTGCGACCGTGTCCGCCCCGTCGTTCGACCGCTACGCGGTCAAGTCGCTGAGCAAGGCGCAGCAGCTGGCCACCGAACTCGGTGACGAGTACGTCTCCACCGAGCACCTGATGGTCGGCCTGGCCTCCGAAGGCGGTCAGGTGGCCGACCTGCTCAGGCGGCACGGCGCCACGCCGGAAGCGCTGCGCGAGGCGTTCACCAAGGTGCGCGGGTCGGCGCGGGTCACTTCGCCGGACCCGGAAGGCACCTACCAGGCGCTGGAGAAGTACGGCGTCGACCTGACCGAGCGCGCCCGCAAGGGTGAGCTCGACCCGGTGATCGGGCGCGACGCGGAGATCCGCCGGGTGGTGCAGGTGCTGTCCCGCCGCACCAAGAACAACCCGGTGCTGATCGGCGAGCCCGGCGTGGGCAAGACGGCCATCGTGGAGGGCCTGGCGCAGCGCATCGTGGCGGGTGACGTGCCGGATTCGCTGCGCGGCAAGCGGGTGGTGGCGCTGGACGTCGGCTCGATGGTGGCCGGCGCGAAGTACCGCGGCGAGTTCGAGGAACGGCTCAAGGCGGTGCTGAAGGAGATCACCGAGTCGGCGGGCCAGATCATCACGTTCATCGACGAGCTGCACACCATCGTCGGCGCGGGCACCACCGGGGAGGGCTCGATGGACGCCGGCAACATGATCAAGCCGATGCTGGCCCGCGGCGAGCTGCGCATGGTGGGTGCCACCACGCTGGACGAGTACCGGAAGCACATCGAGAAGGACGCCGCGCTGGAGCGCCGCTTCCAGCAGGTGCTGGTCGGCGAGCCGTCGGTGGAGGACACCGTCGGCATCCTGCGTGGCCTCAAGGAGCGCTACGAGGTGCACCACGGTGTGCGGATCACCGACAGCGCCCTGGTGGCCGCGGCGACGCTGTCCGACCGGTACATCACCGCGCGTTTCCTGCCGGACAAGGCGATCGACCTGGTCGACGAGGCGGCCAGCAGGCTGCGGATGGAGATCGACTCCCGGCCGGTGGAGGTCGACGAGGTGGAGCGAGCCGTCCGCAGGCTGGAGATCGAGGAGATGGCGCTGGAGAAGGAGCAGGACGAGGCGTCCCGCGAGCGGCTGGCGGCGCTGCGCACCGAGCTGGCCGAGAAGCGCGAGCAGCTGGCCGCCCTCACCACGCGCTGGCAGAACGAGAAGCGGTCGATCGACCGGATCCGTGACCTGAAGGAGCAGCTGGAGCAGCTGCGCGGGGAAGCGGACCGGGCGGAGCGGGACGCGGACCTGGGTCGCGCCGCCGAGCTGCGCTACGGCAAGATCCCGGCGCTGGAGAAGGAGCTGGAGGCGGCCTCGCAGGCGGCGGGCGACAAGGAGAGCCCGATGCTCAAGGAAGAGGTCGGGCCGGACGACGTGGCGGACGTGGTGTCGGCGTGGACCGGCATCCCGGCGGGCCGTCTGCTGGAGGGCGAGACCGGCAAGCTGCTGCGCATGGAGGCCGAGCTCGGCAAGCGGGTGATCGGCCAAGAGGAAGCGGTGAAGGCGGTCTCGGACGCGGTGCGGCGGTCCCGCGCCGGGGTCAGCGACCCGGACCGGCCGACCGGCTCGTTCCTGTTCCTTGGTCCGACCGGGGTGGGCAAGACCGAGCTGGCCAAGGCGCTGGCCGAGTTCCTGTTCGACGACGAGCGGGCGCTCACCAGGATCGACATGAGCGAGTACGCCGAGAAGCACTCGGTGGCCCGGCTGGTCGGCGCCCCGCCCGGGTACGTCGGCTACGACCAGGGCGGCCAGCTGACCGAGACGGTGCGCCGCCGCCCGTACTCCGTGGTGCTGCTGGACGAGGTGGAGAAGGCGCACCCGGACGTGTTCGACGTCCTGCTGCAGGTGCTCGACGACGGGCGGCTGACCGACGGCCAGGGTCGCACGGTCGACTTCCGCAACACCATCGTGGTGCTCACGTCGAACCTGGGCTCGCAGGCGATCGCCGACCCGACGCTGGACGACCGGGGCCGCAAGGACGCCGTGATGAGCGTGGTGCGGCAGCACTTCAAGCCGGAGTTCCTCAACCGGCTGGACGACATCGTGGTGTTCCACTCGCTGGACACCGAACAGCTCGGGTCGATCGTGGACATCCAGGTGCGCAGGCTGAGCGAGCGGCTGGCGCAGCGGCGGCTGACCCTGGATGTCACACCGGCGGCCCGCGAGTGGCTGGCGGTCAACGGCTACGACCCGATCTACGGGGCACGGCCGCTGCGCCGCCTGGTGCAGACCGCGATCGGCGACCAGCTGGCCAAGTCGCTGCTGTCCGGGGAGGTCCGGGACGGCGACAAGGTGCGGGTGGACGTCTCCGACAACCCCACGGCCGACACGCTCGTCGTCACTCGAGCGAGTTGACCTGGATCTGGCGATAGGCTGGCTGACGTGCCTGCCTGGGTTTGGTTCCTGATCGCGTTCATCGCCCTGGTCGCCGGGCTGACCCTGCTGGCGATCGACAAGTCGCGGGAAGGCTCCCGGCATCGTGAGCGGCTGCGCTGGGCGGACTTGCGCGGCTGGAAGTTCGCCGACGAGGACGCCCGCATGGTCAGCCACTGGACCGAGGGCGCGATGGGGTACTACGGCGCCGAGGCGGCGGTCAACGTGGTGGCCGGGTCCACGTTCACCAGCGAGGGCCGCCGCACGGTGTACGTGTTCGACATCGAAGCGGACCGGC
This sequence comes from Thermocrispum sp., assembly GCF_002919275.1. Taxonomy (NCBI): domain Bacteria; kingdom Bacillati; phylum Actinomycetota; class Actinomycetes; order Pseudonocardiales; family Pseudonocardiaceae; genus Thermocrispum; species Thermocrispum sp. The sequence goes on from NZ_PKFA01000038.1 coordinate 40,859, forward strand.
AGATCCCGGCGACGGTGGTGGCCATCCGGCTGGGCGAGGTGTTCCCGGTGCTGCTCGAGCTGTGGTTGCCGTCGGTGCCGTTCCAGCGCGCCGAGATGCCCGAGCTGCTCGGGCCGGCAGGCCACCGGTACGCCTTCACCGACGACCTCGAGCTGGCCAAGCAGCACCTGTCGGAGGAGTTGATCGACCACGCCGACGAGCTCGGCGGCGACGTGAGCGTGCTGTGGCTGGAGCAGGACTGGGTGCTGGCCGCGGTGTCGCCGAACGCCGGGCCGACCAGGCTGGAACGGCTGCTGCGCGACCTCGGTGACATCGCCGACATCGTGGACCCGGGTGACGTCAGCGCCTCGGACAAGCACGTGTGGCAGGACCCGCCGGAAGGTGTCCGGCACGTGGATCCGCTCCACGAACGGCCGCACGGCCCGCTGTGAGTGCGGCCGCGAGCGCTGCGATCACCGTTGGTTCGCCGAGCTGCCGGGGCCGTGAGCGGCATGCGCGCCGCCCGGCCCGCGCGCCCGGCCCGTGCTGCCGCGCCACGTTCGACTACGACGTGCTGGTCATCGGGCCCCGCGCGCCCGGCCCGCGCTGCCGCGCCCGGCTGACGCCGCTACGACCGTCGCCCGCGGCTCGACAGGCCGGCGGCGACGACACTCCGGCCACACCGTGGGCTGGAACCGGCACGCTCGGTGATCATGCCGCTAAGCTGGCGGCATGCCGACCGCATTGATCACCGGGGCCAGCGCGGGCATCGGCGCGGAGTTCGCCAGGCAGCTGGCCGGGCGCGGCTACGACGTGGTGCTGGTCGCCCGCACGCGGGAGACGCTGGAGAAGGTGGCGGCCCAGGTGCGTGGCGCGCACGGCGTCGAGGCGCACGTGCTGCCCGCCGACCTCGGCGACGCCGCGCAGCGGCGCACGGTCGAGCAGTGGCTGGCGGACAACCCGGTCGATCTGCTGGTGAACAACGCGGGCTTCGGGCTCAACGGCGCGTTCGCCGACGTGCCGGTCGAGCGGCTGAACGAGCAGCTGGAGGTCAACGTCACGGCGGTGATGCGGCTGACCCACGCCGCGCTGCCCGGGATGATCCGGCGGCGTTCCGGGGCGATCGTCAACGTGTCCAGCTTCGCGGGCTTCTTCCCGGCCGCGGGTGCCGCCTACGGCGCCACGAAGGCGTGGGTGACGGCCTTCTCGGAGGGCTTGGCGGCTTCGCTGGCCGGCACCGGCATCCGGGTGCTCGCCCTCGCCCCCGGGTTCACCCGGACCGAGTTCCACGACCGGGCGGGCGACCAGGATCGCGGTCCACGGTGGATGTGGCTGAACGCGGACCGCGTGGTGCGGGAATGCCTGGCGGACCTCGACCGCGGCAAGGGCGTCTCGGTGCCCGGCAAGCGGTGGAAGGCGCTGCTGGCGCTGGTGCGGCTGCTGCCGCCGCCCGCGCGACGGTGGGTGGGGGCCAAGGTCGCGACGCAGCGCGGCCGCACCTGACCGTGCGGCACCCCGGCAATCCGGCCCCCAAGCCACATACGTTTCATCCACGGCACCCGCGAAACGAACCGTGCGGCACCCGGCAAACCAGCCCGAAGCCACACACGTCTCACCCACGGCACCCGCGAAACGAACCGTGCGGCACGGGCTCGTAGGCTGAAGATTTGTGACGTCATCCCGCCCTACCGCCGCTGTCGACCAAACCGCCCGCGCCCGGCTTGCCCGGCTGATCACCGAGCTGTGCGTCGTGCACGGCAAGGTCACGCTCGCTTCCGGTAAGGAAGCCGACTACTACGTCGACCTGCGCCGCGCGACGCTGCACCACGCCGCCGCCCCGCTGATCGGCAAGCTGATGCGCCAGCTGACCTCCGACTGGGACTACGTCGCCGCAGGCGGCCTCACCCTCGGGGCCGACCCGGTGGCCACCGCCATGCTGCACTCCGCCGCGGCCGACGGCGTGGTGCTCGATGCGTTCGTCGTGCGCAAGGAAAGCAAACAACACGGCCTGCAACGGCGTATCGAGGGCATCGACGTGGCAGGCCAGCGCGTCCTTGCCGTGGAGGACACCTCGACCACCGGCGGCAGCGTGCTCACCGCGGTCGACGCGCTGGAGGAAGCCTCCGCGACCGTGGTCGGCGTGGCGACGATCGTGGACCGCGACACCGGTGCGCGCGAGGCCATCGAGGCCCGCGGCCTGGAATACCGGTCGCTGCTCGGGCTGGAAGACCTGGGACTGGCGTGACGACCGACGAACCGGGCCCCACCGAGTGGACCGCGCGCGGCCAGGTCGGCGTCGGCCCGTGGGAGGGCCCGTGGCCGTCGGACGATCGCTACGACCCCGAGCTGCTGGCCAACGGCGACCGGCGCAACGTGGTGGACCGGTACCGGTACTGGCGCCGGGAGGCCATCGTGGCCGACCTGGACCGGCGCAGGCATCCATTCCACGTGGCCATCGAGAACTTCCAGCACGACCACAACATCGGCACCGTGGTACGCACCGCCAACGCGTTCGCCGCGAAGGCGGTGCACATCGTCGGCAAGCGCCGGTGGAACCGGCGGGGCGCCATGGTGACCGACCGCTACCAGCACATCCACCATCACCCGGACATCGCCGCGCTACAGGCTTTCGCCGACGAGCACGGGCTGACCGTGGTCGCGGTCGACAACACCCCGGGTGCACAGCGGCTGGAACGATGTGAGCTGCCGCTGAAGTCGCTGCTGTTGTTCGGCCAGGAGGGGCCGGGGTTGTCCGCCGAAGCGCAGGAAGCCGCCGCTCTGCGGGTGTCCATCGCACAGTTCGGGTCGACCAGGTCGATCAACGCAGGCGTCGCCGCGGGAATCGTCATGCACGCGTGGATCCGGCAGCATGCCGATCTGAACCAGGCCTGGTAGCCCCGCGACGGCATCGTCATCCATCGCAAGCCTGCCCGTTCGAGGCAGGCGGGCAGGGCGTGTCCGGACTAGCCTGCACAACGTGATCGAGCGGGCGGCCGAGGCGGAAGCCGCGGTCCTCGGGCGGCACCTCGGGTTGCTGTGGGCGCTGCCCGGCACCCGGCTGGGCAGGGACGCGTGGCCGCAGGCCATGCGGCACCGGATGCACGCCGGCTGGAACTACTGGTGGCAGGCGCACCTGCTGGATTGCCTGGTCGACGCCCAGCTACGGGCGCCGACGCCGCGGCGCGCCGGGCTCGTCCGCGGTCTGGCCCGCGGCGTGTGGTTGCGCAACCGCATGCGCTGGATCAACAACTACTACGACGACATGGCGTGGCTGGCGCTGGCCTTGCACCGAGCCGCTGCCGTGACCGGCATGAACACCCGGCGCGCCGTGCGTCGGCTGTCCGCCGAGCTGTGGTCGGCCTGGTCCACTACCGAGGGTGGTGGCATCCGCTGGCGACGCGGCACCGAGTACAAGAACGCTCCGGCCAACGGGCCGGCCGCCATCCTGCACGCCCGCCTCGGCGAGCGGGACCGCGCGGCGGCCATCGCCGAGTGGATGACCGAGCGCCTGGTCGATCCGCGCACCGGCCTGGTGTTCGACGGCCTGGCGATCTACCGCGACGGCCGCCCGGCCAAGCTGTCCCGCCGGATCTACACCTACTGCCAGGGCGTCTATCTCGGCGCGTGCGTGGAGCTGTGGTCGGCGCAGGAGCCGAAGTGGTGCGACCGGGCGGTGCGGACCATCGACGCCGTCGCGGAGCATCTGGCTCCCGGTGGCGTGCTGCGCGGAGAGGGAGGCGGGGACGGCGGGCTGTTTCCCGGCATCCTGGCCCGCTATCTCGCCGATGCCGCCATCCGGCTGCCCGGCGAGGCCGCAGGCACGGCAGCGAACCTGGTCCGGACATCGGCGGAAGCATGCTGGCACAACGCCGCACGCGTACACGGCAGACCCCTGTTCGGCCCGGACTGGTCCCAGCCGCTGCGGATCCCGTTTCCCGAGGCGGCCCGCGACCTCACGGTGCAGCTGAGCGGCTGGATGCTGCTGGAGGCGGCGGCCCGGCTGGACCGGGCGGCGCGGTGACCCGGGTCAGCCGACCGGCTCGTCCTCCACCGGCTTGGCGATCTCCTGCCGGTACTTCCACAGACCCCAGATGGTGCCCGCCACGACGCAGACGACCATGCCCCACATCACCAGCTCCTGCAACCACGGCAGCTGATCCAGCAGACCCGATCCGTAGTAGCCGAGCAGCACCAGCGTCGGCACCCACAGCACCGCTCCGACGGCGGTGGCGAACAAGTACTTGCGCTTGTCCATACCGGCGGCCCCGGCGACCAGCGGCGCCAGCGTGCGCACCCACGGCAGCCACCTGGCCAGCACGATCGCGAACACGCCGCGCCGGTCCAGGAACGCCCTGGCACGTTCCAGGTTCTCCCGGTTGAGAATCTTGCCGCCGCGCCTGGCCACGAACCGGGTGCCGACCTTGCTCCCGATCAGATAACCGACGTGGTTGGCCACGACGGCCACGCCCAGCGCCACCAGCGACAACCACCAGGCACTTGCCTCGGCGTCGTGGTCGGCGAGGATCACTCCGGCGGCGAACAACAGCGTGTCCCCGGGCAGGAACAAGCCGACGATCAACGAGCATTCGATGAAGACGAACGACAGAACCACGACCCACACCACGGTCGGCCCTGCATCCGTCAGCCAGCTCAGTCCCTGCACAATGCGTCAGCCTACGTCGATCGGGTGAAGACGACAGAAACCAGGGGCCCGAAGTGCCGTACCCCACGATACGAGCCGTACGACACCGTTTCCACGAACTCCACGGAATTCGGCGTCGTACGGCTCGATGTCTTGTCGTTTCTCACCCCGCGGTTGTTGCCGCGAGTTCGGCATTCGATTCCCGATCGTGCGGGCCGCGGGCGTCGGCCAGTGGGATTTCCTTCAGGAACAGCAGCACCACGGTCGCCAGCAACGCCACGGCGGAGGCGACGTAGAACACCGAATTGATCGACTCGGTGAAGCCGATCAGGAACGGCTTGGCCTGTTCCAGCGGAATTTCCTGCAGGAACGACGAGTCCGCCATGACGTCCACGCCCTTGGGCACGGCCGCGGGCGAGACGCCGAGCGAGCGGAACGCCGACGCGATGTTGCCGGACAGGGTGCTGAACAGGATGGACAGGAACACCGCCACCCCCAGCGTGCCGCCGACCTGACGGAACAGGGTGGCCGACGCCGTCGAGACACCCATGTCCCGGCGCGGCCCGGCGTTCTGCACCGCGATCATCAGCGTCTGCATGCAGGCGCCGAGACCGGCTCCGATGACCGCCATCAGGACCAGCGCGTGCCACGTCGGGCTGTTCCACTCCAGCTGGGCGAACAGCAGCGATCCGAGCGAGATCACCATGGTGCCGATGATCGGGAAGATCTTGTACCGCCCGGTCTTCTGCGTGATCCGGCCGACGATCAGCGTCGACGACATCATCCCGACCATCATCGGCAGGCTCAGCAGGCCGGCCTCGGTCGGCGAGAAGCCCTGCACGATCTGCAGGTACTGCGGGATCAGCACGATCGCACCGAACATCGCCACGCCGAGGATGAACCCGGCGATCAGCGCCACGGTGAACGTCTTGTTGGTGAACAGCCGCAACGGGATCAGGCCCGCCTCGCCCATCCGGCGCTGGACCAGCACGAAGGCGACCAGGCTGGCCAGGCCGACCGCGACGCAGACCAGCGCCGTGGTGGACGTCCAGCCCCACTGGCGTCCCTGCTCGGCCAGGATCAGCAACGGCACCAGGAACGCGGTCAGCGTGGCCGCGCCCCACCAGTCGATGCGCTGCTTGCGCGGCTGGTGCGGGACGTTGAGCACCCTGGTCACCACGACCAGTGCCACGATGCCGACCGGCAGGTTCACCAGGAACACCCAGCGCCAGCCGTCCAGCCCGACGAACGTGTCCATGCCGGCGAACAGCCCGCCCAGGACCGGACCGAGCACGCTGGAGACACCCCAGACGCTCATCATGTAGCCGGCGTAGCGGGCGCGCCGCCGCGGCGGGATGATGTCGCCGACGATCGTCATGGCCAGCGACATCAGGCCACCGGCGCCGAGTCCTTGCACGGCACGGTAGACCGCCAGCTCGTACATGGACGTGGCGAACGTACAGGCCAGCGATCCGATCAGGAACACGGAGATGGCCGTCAGGTAGAGCGGCTTGCGCCCGTAGATGTCGGACAGCTTGCCGTAGATCGGCGTGGTGATCGTCGCGGTGATCAGGTACGCGGTGGTCGCCCACGCCTGGATGCTGAGCCCGTGCAGGTCGTCCGCGATGGTGCGGATGGCGGTGCTGACGATGGTCTGGTCCAACGAGGCCAGCAACATGCCCATCATCAGCCCGGACAGGATCGTCACGATCTGCCGGTGCGACAGCAGCGGAATCTCGTCCGCGTCAGGGGCCGCCGTCGGCGGCTGATGGGTGGTACCCCTGCTCATGCGGTCCTCTCGGTGTGCGATGCGCGATTGCGTTCGGCGGATGGTTCGGTGGCTGCCAGGTTGCGGGTGATGTCGTCGCTGAGCCGGCCGAGCAGCGTCACCAGGCGGTCGACGTCGTCGTCGGGCCAGTGCTGCAAGATCGTCGCCAGCCATCGGTTCCGTACCGCGCGTACGCGCTCGTGAATCTCGTGGCCGGCCTCGGTGAGGGCGAGCAGGCAGGCCCGTCCGTCGTTCGGATCCGCCTGCCGCTCGATGAACCCGGCCTGTACCAGTGCGGATGTCTGCCTGCTGATCGTGGAGACGTCGGCGTGGACCCGCTCCGCGATGGTCGACGTCCGGCTCGGGCCTTCCCGGTGCAGCACGGCCAGGATGGGGAAGGCGCTCGGCTCGATCTCCGGGAGCTCGCTGGACATCCGGAATTTGGCCTTGGTCAGCACCCGGATCAGCCGGCTGAACGTGTCACCGAGCCGCTCGGCGCTCACCATCTTCTCCGGCGGCATCCCGCCGGTGGAGTCGGTGACGGTCGCCGAAAGGTCGGTGGGGGTGGCGGTACCGGACATCGGATGGCCTCACTAGTTGCTTGCATCAATCAACTAATTTCGTCTGTCAACTATCCAGGAAGTCGGGGCGCGTCGCAACCGAATTTCCTGGCGTGTGACCAGATGCACGATTTCGGCCCTACACCCGGGCGGCGCTGCACACCGTGACGGCCGCGCCCGCTGACCGGCCCGAAAGGGAGGTCGCCGACGATCCGGGCGAAGACCGCAGTGCCAAGGCATCGGTGGGCTGGTGAGCCGGACCGTGCGCAACTCGATCGGCGTCCAACACACCGCAGACCGCTCACCCGACCGCCGCACCGCCACACGCCGTACCGAGCCAAACACCGCCCCACCAACCCAAGCGGCAACCACAGCCTCACGCACCCCGGACTGCAGCGACGACCATGCCCACGCGGCCCGGGCGTTCCCGGCGCGCCGCTGACCGATCGCTCGATCAGTGGCAGTCACGGGCAGGCGCTTCCGCTGGGCAACGCCTGCAGCGCTGTCCACACGTGCCAAGCACCAGGAAAAAGGTCCGGCCGTCGCACTCGCCGAGCGAACCTCTCGGCTTGGACGCTTCAAGCCGGGTGCTCGGCGCGGGCAGGCGGCCGCCGCGAAAACATCGCGTCCAGGCGCAGCAGTTACGCCACTTCGATGCGCCGCGGCCCGGGCATCGCCGTCCGGCGGATCGAGCGCATCACGCCGACGCGATCAGTTCTCCGCTTGCGGGCGCACCGGCTCATCGGCCTGCGACTCGGCCGCGTTCTTCTTCTTGCGGCGCGACCGCACGTATTCGATCACGATCGGCAGTACCGACACGAGCACGATCAGGATCGCCATCGCGTCGATGTTGTCCCGGATGAACGCGATGTCGCCGAGCAGGTAGCCGAGCACGATCAGCCCGGCCGCCCACAGGATGCCGCCTAGCACCGTGAAGGTGAAGTACTTGCGCGGATCCATCCGGCCCACGCCGGCGATCCAGGTGATGAACGTCCGCACGAACGGGACGAACCTGGCCAGCACGACCGCCTTGGCACCGTGCTTGTCCAAAAAGGCGTGCGTCTTGTCCACGTACTGCGGCTTGAAGAACCGCGAATCGGGTTTGAACAGCGCGGGCCCGACCTTCCACCCGATGCTGAACCCGACCACGTTGCCGACGATCGCCGCGACGGTGGCCAGCGTGCACACCAACCACAGCGGAGCGTCGATGGCCCCGGTCGCCACGAACAAGCCCGCGGTGAACAGCAGCGAGTCCCCGGGGAGCACCGGGAAGATGCTGCTCTCGGCGAACAGGATCACGCACAGGATGGCGATGACCGCCGGCGTCAGACCGTCGAGCAGTCGCTCGGGGTCCAGCCACTCCGGCAGCAGCGACGCTTTGGCAATCGGCAACGCGAGGTCCACGGGACTTCACGCTACCCGAGTCGCCGGCCACATTCGCAGCGCGGTCGGCCTGTCACGCACCGTCGAAAGCCCGGGATCCGGCCATCGCGGGCGCATGCCGACAGCTCCGAGGCATCCCCGGTCGATCACCAGCTGAGCGTGACCGGAACCAGGCCACGGCCACGGACAGCCATGCGCTGCCCCCTACGGCGAGACACAACATCGACGCGGGCCAGCTCCAGCGCGCCGAAACCGGCCCCCGACCGCGAGGCACAACACACCAGCGCATGCCGGCAGCCCTGGCCGACACCACCTCAACGGTGATCGAGGCCGAGACCACCGCGCCACCTCTGCCGGGAGCGCTCACCGCCGAGGACGGCCACACCGGTCGCACGCTGCACCGTCGACGACGCCTTACACCTGCGCGGTGACCTGGCGATCGGCCAGCAGTTTCCGCAGCTTGGCCAGCGCACGGTGCTGGCACACCCGCACCGCACCGAGCGACATCGACGTCGCCTGCGCGGTCTCCGCCACCGACAAGCCGACCACGAGACGCAGGGTCAGGACGTCTCGCTGGGTGTCGGACAGTTCCGCGAGCAGCGCACCCACCTGCTGACCCAGCTCGTCGTGCAGCAACCGCCGCTCCGGTTCCGCGGCGGTGGTCACCACGTCCGGGATGTCCGCGACCGGCGTGGACCGTTCCCGGGAGTACTTGCGGTGGAAGTCCATGATCTTGTGGGTGGCGATGCCGTAGACGAATCCGAGGAAGCTGGCGCCGGTGGATCGGTACGACCTCAGGGAGGTCAGCACCGCGATGCACACGTCCTGGGCGACGTCGTCGGCGGAGGCGAAGGTGCTCACCGACCGGCCGATGCGGGCGCGACAGTACCGCACGATCAACGGGCGCAGCTGGGCGATCAGGCGCTCGATCGCCCATTGATCGCCCGCCTTGGCCGCTTCGACGAGCTCCGCATACGGATCGGGGGTGGCTTGCTCCGCGCGGCTCGCTTGTTGCGGCCGGCTTGCTTGCTCCGAGCGGCCGGCCTGCCCCCGGCTGGGAGGCGCGGCTTGCCGGCGCTCACCCCGCGCGGGCATGAAGTGCTGGCGCACCCCGAACGACGGAGCCGCTGCGATGGAACTGGACATAGGAACCCCTAACGAGCGCCGATTTCGCGTGGCGTCGCCGGGGTCCAGGACGACGAGAAAGTGTTACTCAGGGTGACCGTGGACTGGGGCCTTTGTAACACACAAGAAGGAACTGTCTGTCATCATAGCGAAAACGGCCGTTCGTCACGATTGGTACATTCGAGGGATTTCGCCAACGGCGCGTCATCGCGCCTACACCACGGTCAGTAATCCGATGACTGCGCCCGCGGCAAGGCCCAATGCCGCGGCGAGCAGCAAGATCCATCGCGGGCTCGCAGACCCTCCCGCCGACCGCATCCCGGCGTCGTGCACGCTCGGTGACCAGTCGTCGGGAACCACCGTCTGTAGTTCTTGCGTAACTCGTTCGGATGAGCTTTGCCGGAAGAGTGCTCCACCGCCGTGGCCGGCTTTCGCCTTCAGCGCGTCGGCGATCAGTCGTTCCTCGTCACGGTCAGTCATCGGTCACGTACGCTTCATCGTCGCCTGCTCGACCTCACGCATGACGCGCTGGAGGGCGTCCAGGCCCCGGCTGGCCGTCGACTTCACCGACCCCCTGCTGATCCCGGTGGCCTCGGCGATCTGCTGTTCGGTCAAGCCGCCGTAGTAGCGCAGCACCAGGACCTCACGTTGCCGGGGCGGCAGCTTGGCCAACGCCTGCACCACGGCCTGGTGCTCGGCCGACATCATCGCCATGGACTCCGCGGACCGCGCCGTCACCGCATGCGGCGGGACGTACTCCCGTGCCGTCTTCCGGCGGCGCAGCACGCTCCTGGCTCCGTTCACGACCGCCGCACGCAGGTATCCGACGGCGGCCGCGGAATCACGCAGCCCTTTCCAGTTCCGGTGCAGTCCGGCGAACGCCTCCTGCACCACGTCCTCTGCGGTCGCAACGTCGTCCACCAGCAAGATCGCCAGCCGGACCAACCGCATCCGGTGCGTCTCGTACAGATCCGCCAGCGTCAACGGCTTGTCGCGTGCCTTGTCGCCGGAAGCCTCCTCGGGAAACGACTGGGGAGCATCCATTCGTCGCAGCTGTCCGAGTGTCCGCTCGACGGCGCTCTCGACGTCAGCTTTGGTCATGCTTCCTCCCCATTCGCACTGCCGCCCACGATATCGGCCCCCCGGCTCCCGCGTGGGAGCCGAACCGGCGAACACCCGCAGATACACCCGAGCGAGCAGTACCGGTGTACCGATTGACAATCGCCGATTTGGCGATCGACCGCTCCTGATCCCTGCGCGAGAGGCGGCAGCGCTGGACGCCACGGACGCGGTAACCGGTCAGTCTTGCCCCGAGCCCCGCACGAAGCGCACCCTCCCGCACAGAACCCCACGAACACCGCACCCACTCCCGCCCGATCCCCACACGACAAGCACCACTACCGGACCCCACGATCCGGCAACCGAACCGCCCCGAGCCACACAGCACCCTCCGCCCCAGGACCCCCCACACACACCGCACCCACTCCCGCCGACCCCTGCACGCAAGCCACCACTACCGGACCCCACGATCCGGCAATCGGACCTGCCCCCGATCCCGCACGATCCGGCCCCGTAGAGGCACACCGGACACGGCAGGGAGCTCCTCCGACCCTGCACAAAAAGGGGCCCCTCCCCGCTTGGCACCGCGGGGAGGGGCCGTGAGAAGGATCGATGACTCGATCAGCCCTGGATGTGCATCTGCTTGCCGCTCAGCGCGCCGGTCAGCTTGGCCCACAGGCCACGCAGCCCGGTCTGCTTGATGCCGGCGTTCCGCTCCACCGTCGGCAGGTCAGCCGGCGCAGGCAGGTCGACCTGCGGCAGCTGGACGTCCACCGGCAGCTCACCGGCGTCGGGCAGTTCCGGCAGCTCGGGCAGGTCGGCGATCTTCGGCAGCTCCTGGGTGACGTCCGGGGCGCCGGAACGCTGGTACGCCACGGTCTTCACCGGCAGCCCGTTCACCGACGGCAGCTCGGTGGCGAGCAGCTCGGCGCCGTCCAGCACCAGGCTGTGCAGCTCGTCCTCGCCGACGGTGACGTCGACGGTGTTGCCGGTCACCGTGCCGACCGCCTCGCCGAGCACGTCGACGCTGAAGTTGTACACCTGAGCCAGCACACCGACCGGCAGCTGCGCGTCGATCGCGTCGGTGTCGACCGCGCCGCCCGCGGCGCCGACCACCTCGTTCTCGGCGGTGCCGAACGCGTGGCCGCCGACGGCGACCGCGTTGCCCAGGACCTGCGCGATCGCGGCAGCGGGCAGGTCGAAGACGTTGCCGCTCAGCGCCCCAGCCTCGCCGGAGCTGGCGATGTCACCACCGGCGAACGGGTAGGTGCTGTTCTCCGCCCAGCCGTCGGCGAAGCCGGCGACGGTCACCGCGTCACCGAACACCTGGGCCACCGGCACCACGTCGGCGCTCAGCACGTTGCCGGACACCGAGCCACCGTCACCGTTGGTCTCGGTGAAGTCACCGCTGATCGCCGTCACGTCGTTGCCCGCAGCGCCCTGGGCGAACCCGACGACCGAGACGGCGTCACCGAACACGCCGGCCGCACCGCCGATCGGGCCGTTGACCACGTTGCCGCTCAGCGCCCCGCCGGAGCCGTCGGTGGTCGTCATCCCACCGGCGAACGCCTCGGTGACGTTGTCCGAGTAGGCCGTGGTGTTGCCGATCAGCGAAGCGCCGAGGCCGTGTGCCTGCGCGGGCAGCGCGTTGGTCACCGCCGCGACGTTGCCCGACGCCACGCTCCCGGCACCGCTGGTGTCGTTGTCACCACCCGCGGAGGTGGAGCTGAAGTTCTCCGCAGCGGCGGTGGTGATGCCGCCCGCCGCAGCGGACGCGCCGAACACCTGGATCGGAGCCGCGCTGGCCGCCTGGACGATGTTGCCGGAGCCGACCGCGTGCTCACCGGAGCCGGTGTACTTGCCACCGGCGGTGGTCTCGGTGTCCGAGGTGGCGAAGCCGTCGGCGATGCCGACACCGGCAGCGGACAGGCCGAACGCCTGCACCGGCTGCGCGATCGGCGTGGCGATCACGTTGGAGGCCAGCACCGCGTTGTCGTCCTCGGTGTTGCCGTCGCCACCGGAGCTGACGTCCTTCTCCTCTTCTGCCGAGGCGTAGCTGTTGCCGACCAGCGAAGCGGCGCCACCGAACAGCTCGATCGGGGTCGCCACCGGGGTCTGGACGATGTTGCCACCGCCGACCGAGCCGTCACCGCGCGAGCCGTTGTAGCCGCCCGCCTTGATCTCCTTGGTCTCGGTCGCCTCGGCGTCCGCCGTCCCGATCACCGAGCCGGCCAGGCCGAACGCCTCGATCGTGCCGCCGACCGGGGTGGTGGCGGTGGTGCCGCCCAGCACCGAGTCGGTGCCGTCGGTGAACGTCTCCCGGCCCGCCTTCGCCGTGGTCTCGTTGTCGCACTGCGCCGAAGCCTTGCCGACCACACCGGCAGCCGCGCAGTAGCCCTCGACCGGGAACGCCACCGGCGCGTCGGCCACCGTGCCGCTCAGCACACCGCCCACCGCGGAGGTGTTCGAGTAGCCACCGGCCTGCGCGGTCGTGCTGCTGGTGTTGCCTGCCGTGGTGCTCTTGCTCTCGCCGAGCCCCGAAGCGGCGATGCCGCCCACCGCACCTGCCAGGCCGTGCACGTTGACGTCGCTGGCCACCTGCGGCTGGATCAGCGTGCCGGAGGCCACGCCGTTGTCACCGTGGGTCTCCGCGTAGGTCTTCATGACCCGCGAGCCGTGCCGCACGTCGCCCGCCTGGGCCTCCGCGGAGGTGGCGTTGTCCGTGCTCTGGGCCTTGCCGATGCCGGCAAGCGCCGAGTTGTTCAGCTCGACCGGCAGCGCGACCGGCACACCGGCCACGTTGCCCGCCAGCACACCGTCGGTCCCGTCGGACAGCAGCGAGCCGCCGCTCTGGGCCTTCACCTCGCTGGTGTTGCCGCTGGAGTCGGCCTTGCCGATGAGCGCCGCGGCGTTGTTGGTCAGCTGCACCGGGGTGGCGCCCTGCGGGGCGATCACGTTCCCGGCGAGGACCCCGCCGGAGCCGTCGGTGGCGGTGTGGTCCCCGGTCTTGATCTCCTGGGTGGCGTTGTTGCCCGTCGAGGTCGCCTTGCCGCCGACGCCGAGCGCGTTGTTGGCGATCTGCACCGGCAGTGCGTAGTCGACGTCCACCACGTTGCCCGCCAGCACCCCGCCGGAGCCGTCGGTGGTGACGCCCGAGCCGCCCTCGTAGGTCTGCTGGTGGTCGCCGCCCGACACCTCGGCGTCACCGAGCAACGCGATGGCGTTGTTGGCGATCTGCACCGGGACGACGATGTCCACGCTGCCGCGGTTGCCCTCCAGCGTGCCTGCCTCGTGCGACGAGGTGGCCTTCTTGGCTTGCTGCGGAGCGGCCGCGGTGGCCTTCTGCTGCACCCCCTGGGCGACCGCAGCCGCCTTCTCGCCAGCCTGCTGCACCCGCTGGCCGGACAGCTTGGCCGCCGCGCCCTTCAGCGCGTCGGTGACCGGCTTGGTGCTGATGGTCTTCTTGACCTCGGGCAGGTTGACCTGGCCGAGCGGGGTGCCGATCGCGTTGTTGCCGATGTCGATCGGAATCGTCAGCGAAGCGTCCAACGGGTTGGCCGGCTTGTCCGGATTCACCGCGTCCTTCTCGTCAGCGGACGCGATGCCGGTGCCCAGCATCAGCAGGCCGCCGGTGACCAGCGCAGTCTGGAGGCCGCGCTTTGCCCAGTTCTGCATGATGATGATCCTTCTCCTTGATGATGTGAGGTTGTCCTGGTCGAGATCCGGCGATTCGGGGGGTCGCCGGGCGCGCCGCCGTCACGCGGGCAGCGCGGGGAGGCCGCAGCGGCGCGGACGAGTGAGCTGAACTGCGAGCAGCGATCGTCCGCAGGCGCCTACGGCCGCGGGGAGAACCTCAGTCAGGGGTGACACCGGGCTGACCGCCTGGGCGGTACACACCCGGAATGGAACGACGCAGCGTCGACGTGACGCCGCAGGCGGCAACAGCCGCCGTCGCAACGGTGATCGCCATCGGCGACCCGTCAACGTGCCCGCCGTGCGCGACACCGGCGTTCGGTGCCGTCGTCGCGGGCTGCCCGGGCGCGTCCGTCGGAACCTTCTCGCCCGGGAAGTCTTCGTCGGTCGACTGGTCGGCAGAGCCGAACCCAGCCTCGATGTCATCGGCGGCGCCGGTGACGGCGGCACGCCGGTTCAGGTCGTGCAGGGACAGCGGCGCGGTGACGGCCCGGTAGGCGGTCGCGTCGGTGGCCGGCAGCTGCTGGCCGACCGACGGCAGCAGCGGCATCAGCCCGACCGCGGGCAGCGTCGGCAGGAGCGGGGACTCCTCGTCGCCCGGCAGCACCGGGAGCTGCTCCTCCGGCCGGGTCACCTCGAACCAGCCGCACCATGCCCGGAAGCGCTTCGCGCACTGCGGGTCTCCCGGCTGGCCGGGCACACCAGGCGCGTCGGCGAACTTGCCGCCGCCCAGCACGTCGGCCAGCAGACCACCCAAGTCGTGCAAGCCCTTGCCGAGGTGGCGACCCAGCTTGCCGATGTGCGGCCGCGCCGACCCGGCTGCGGGGGAGTCCGTCAGCTGCGGCAGGCGCTCCGCCTCGGACTCGGGCTTGCCCGCCTGCTCGTCGTCCTTGCGGCCGCCGCGGAACGCCTCGCGGGCCTTCTCCGCCCCACGCTCGACCGCTTCCTTCATGGAGGCTGCCGCTTCCTTCATGGACGCGGCCGCCTTACGGGACGCCTCGGACAGCTTCTCCGCTGCCTCGGCGGCCTTCTCGCGGAAGTGCTTGCCCGCCTCGTGCATCGGACGGGCCGGGCTCTCGTCGGCCGTAGCGGCGTGCGCGACGCTGCCCGCCAGCGCCCAGGCAGCGACACAGCCCGCGATCACACCGCCGATCATGACGGCAGCGCGAGCCCACCAGCGCCACACGCGCCGGAGTGTCTGCGAGCCGGACTTAGCCACGGGAACCGGTCACTACCTTCGGGTCGGGTTGGACGAGCAATTCGGACAACTCGGGGTCAATGGGACGCAACGATGATCAAATCGTCGCTCTCCGTGTCTGGTTGAACACTATACGTTGCTCTACTTCGAGCTTCGCAGGGAGGGTCGGGGTTGGCACGTCCGGCACGCCCAGAGTCCCCGATCGTGTGACAAACACTCCGTGCAACCGGGAACCACGGCGGGTGATCGCACCAGGTCGAGCGTCTCCCCGGGCGCGACCGCGCCGGGGCGAGCCCGACCATCGTCGTTCCCGCCCCGGCACCCACGGTCGCTCGGCACGTTCAGCCGCCCAAGTAGTTGCCTGCCTCCTCGACGGCGTCGATCACCGAAGCCGGGACCCCCAGGTACGTCGCCGACACCAGCTGCGCGGCGCCCATGCCCAGGTTCTTGCCGCCTTCGATGAAGATCTGCTGCTGCTCGACCGCGCTCGGGAACGGCGGCACGTCGTAGGTCTCGGCCGCACTGGCCACCGCGGAGCCGCAGACGGCCATCCCGGCCGCGATGCCGAAAGCGGCACCGACCCGAATCAAGTTCTTGCGCATGATGTCGTTCTCCCTATCCGCCCGATGACGGGAATCGCAGGTGTTTGCCGAAACCAGGCCGGTGCGCCGGTTTCCGGCAATTGCTTTCCGAACACGGCAACTCAATCACGAGGCATGCCGGACGGCCACCCGAAGATCACACTGACGGGGTCGCCGAGAAGTGTGATGTTTCCGCTGGCAGGAGCGCTCTCAACGGATCACCCCCGACAAACCTCGGCGACCGAGGGCATCCGACGTCGGAATGACACGACGCCCAGCCTTCCATTGTTTCCCGGGCGTGAGCCGACCACTTTCAGCGACCCGGATCACTCGACCGAGCACATTTGTAGAAATGGTGTCACTATCGGTCTCCGCGCTATTCACTCGACGGATGTGACGTTTCCCGTCCGGGCGTCCCACACCGGGGGTGTCGTTCCTACCGGCAGTCGAATCCGGATACCGTGATGTGGTGAGCAACTCCGAGGAGTCCGCACACCGAGGTCAGGACGCTCCCGACGTCGGCGGCGAGCAGGAGGGCCCGGTCCAGCCCGGCGCCAAGGTCGTGCCTCCCCGGGACCTCTCGCCGCCACCGGAGGACGTGACGCCGTACGTGCCGGTCGGCGTCCGCATCGCGGCCGCCTACTCGTGGCGGCTGCTGGTCATCGCGGGCGCGCTCGGCGTGGTGATCTGGCTGATCGGTGAGCTCTCCGTGCTGGCCACCACGCTGGCCATCGCCCTGCTGCTGGCCGCGCTGATGGTGCCGTTGGTCAACCTGCTGACCCACAAGGCGCGGCTGCCGCGCGGGCTCGCCACGGCCGTCACGGTGATCGCCGGGCTCGCCGTGCTCGGCGGGCTGATGACGTTCGTGATCATCCAGTTCTCCGACGGCCTGCCCGCGCTGCAGCAACAGCTGAACCGGAGCCTGGACGAAGCGCGGCGCTGGCTCATCGAAGGGCCGCTGCACCTGAAGTCGAGCGACATCAGCCGGTTCATCGACCAGATGATCACGCTGATCCAGGAGAACCAGGCTTCCATCACCACCAGCGCGCTGACCACGGCGACCGCGGTGGGCGAGTTCCTCACCGGGTTCCTGCTGACCCTGTTCATCCTGATCTTCTTCCTGGTGCACGGCGAGCACATCTGGGCGTTCCTGCTTCGCGCGGTGCCCAAGCCGGCCAGGCAGGTGGTGGACAACGCGGGCAAGGAAGGCTTCGCATCGCTGATCAGCTACGTGCGGGCGACCATGGTCGTCGCGGTGGTCGACGCCGTCGGCGTCGGCATCGGGCTGTGGATCCTCGGCGTGCCGCTCGTCGTCCCGCTGGCCACGCTGGTGTTCCTCGGCGCGTTCGTCCCGATCATCGGTGCCGTGGTGGCAGGCGGCGTCGCGGTGATCATCGCGCTGGTGACGGTCGGCTGGATCAAAGCGCTGGTCCTGCTGGCCATCGTGACCGCGGTGATGCAGCTGGAAGGCCACGTGCTGCAGCCGATCCTGCTCGGCCGCGCGGTGAAGCTGCATCCGCTGGCGGTCATCCTGGCCATCACCGGCGGTCTCATCGTCTCCGGGATCGCCGGCGCGCTGCTGGCCGTGCCGCTGCTCGCGGTGCTCAACGCAGGCACGAAGTCGCTCATCGCCGATCAGCGCAACGCAAACTCCGGGAATTCCCCGGATTCGCCGGAGCCTGCCGAGGCCTAGCCTGGCAGGTATGAGCGCCGAGGGCACGACCGTCCACCCGCGCGACTACCGGGTGTCCGACGAGGAGCGCGAGCACGTCGTCCAGCTGCTGCAGAAAGCGATCGGCCGTGGCCTGATCGACCTGGACGAGTTCACCGAACGCACCGACATCGCCTACTCCGCCACCACTCGGAGCCAGCTCAACGTGGTGCTGTCGGACCTGCCCGGGCTGACCCACCCGGACGCCCCGCGGCCGGGATCGAGGCCGGGCGCCGGCCCCGGCGAGCCGGCTTCTCCGCCGTCCGACCGCCTCGAGCTGGTCAGCAGCTACGCGAACCTGGTGCGGGAAGGCCCGTGGTACGTCCCGGAATACGTGCTCGCCCGCAACAGGTACGGGAACACCCGGCTGGACTTCTCCGAGGCGGACTTCGCCGCGGACGTGGTCAACCTCGAGGTCGACTGCAAGTGGGGAAACGTCGTCATCACGATCCCGGAGGGCGCCGCGGTGGACACCAACGGGATCACCCACGTGAAGTTCGGCTCGATCGACGACCGCACGCACACCACCGGCAGGCCGGGCAAGCCGCGCATCGTGATCACCGGGCGAGTCCACGGCGGCACGCTGATCATCAGGTTCCCGCGGCGCGGCTGGTTCGGATCGATGTACGGGCACGGGTACGGCCACGGGCATCGACGGTGGCACTGCTGACGAGCAGCGGCTCGAGCCTCCGCGGCAGCCGTGCGGAAACGTGCGCTGGGGCTACGAGGCCACCTGAGCCCCGTGCCGGGTGACCACCTCCGCCGCCCGCACCACGGCCTTGCCGGTCGCTTCGCGTAGCGACGAACCGGCCGCCAGGTGACTGCACAGCGTCCCGGCGAACGCGTCCCCAGCACCGGTCGTGTCGACCACGTCGACCTGCGGCGCGGGCACCTTCGTGAGGCCTTCGGCGTCAGCCACCACCGCGCCGTCCGCGCCGAGCGTCACCACGACCGATCGGGGGCCCAGCTGACGCAACGCCTCGGCCAGCTCGGCACCATCAGCGGCCGCGTGTCTGCCGGGCAGCAGCGCAGCGGCCTCGTGCTGATTGACGATCAGCGGATCGAGCACACGCATCGTCTCGTCCGGCAGCTTCGCGACCGGAGAGGCGTTGACCACCACCCGCACGCCCGCGCCTGCGGCGATGCGCGCGGCGTACTCCACAGTCGGCAGTGGCACTTCGAGTACGGCGAACAGCACCGCGGCGGCTCGGATGGCGTCCGCGGCCCGGTCCACCATTGCGGTGTCCACCCGGGCGTTGGCCCCCGGCGACACGACGATCGTGTTCTCACCCTCCCGATCCACCGCGATGTAGGCGGCACCGCTGGGGCCGTCGGTGCGCTGCACCCAGGAGGTGTCCACCCCCGCGTCACCGAGCGCGGTGAGCAGCAGCTCACCGTTGGCATCCGAGCCGACCGCGCCCAGCAATGCGACTCCGACCCCGGCCGCGCCTGCGCGCGCGGCCGCCACGGCGGTGTTGGCGCCCTTGCCGCCGGGGGCGGTCACCGTGTCCCCACCGAGCACGGTTTCGCCGGGACGCGGATGCCGGTCGACCGGCACGATCAGATCAACGTTGGCCGAACCGACCACGATCAGGCCGTTACGCATGCCATCACCTTGGCACATCGCCGACAGCGGCCGCTGTGCGTCGATCGGAGGGGTTTCCCGCCGATCATGGCGCTCGTTCCGCACGAATCACACAAGAAGTGCAACAATGCACAGCAGCGGCACGACAGGTTGCTCGAGACCCCACGATCGAGCGAGGAACGCAACACGTCCCATGGCCGTCGGAGGCCTCGCATGCGTGCGGACGGCGTGACCGTCCGCATCACTGGGTCCGGCCGGATCCAGTTCGAGTCACCGGCGTCGGTCGCGTAGCCCCCCGAGCGACCGACGCCGGTGGCACCTCGACCGGGCGAGATCGGGCGCACCGGCGCCGGGCCGGGCTCGGGCCTGCGACGTCAGCCACGACACCGGGCGGTGGACGTCAAGCGACGACGTTGACCAGCCTGCCGGGCACCACGATGACCTTGCGCGGCTCGGCACCACCCAGCAGCGCGGCGATCTTCTCGTCCGCCAGCGCGGCCTTCCGCAGCTCCTCCTCCGAGGCGTCGGCGGGCACCGTCATGCGCGAGCGGACCTTGCCGTTGACCTGGATCGGGTACTCCACAGTGTCCTCGACCAGGTACTGCTCGTCGGCCTCCGGGAACGGGCCACGCACCAGCGACTCCTCGTGGCCCAGCTTGCTCCACAACTCCTCGGCGATGTGCGGGCACAGCGGCGCCAGCATCAGCACCACCGGCTCGGCCAGCTGCCGCGGGGTGCCCTTGGCGCCGTAGTGCTTGGTCAGGTAGTTGCACAGCTCGATCAGCTTCGCGCCGGCGGTGTTGAAGCGCAGCCCGTCGTAGTCGGATCGCACGCCGGCGATCGTCTTGTGCAGCGCCCGCAGGTCCTCGACCGTCGGCTCGGCGTCCGTGACCCGCACCTCGCCGGTGTTCTCGTCGACGATCAGCCGCCACAGCCGCTGCAGGAACCGGTGCGCCCCGACCACGTCCTTGGTGGACCACGGCCGCGAATCGGCGAACGGGCCCATGGTCATCTCGTAGAACCGGAAGGTGTCGGCGCCGAACCTTTCGAACATCTCGTCCGGGGTGACGATGTTCTTCAGGCTCTTGCCCATCTTCCCGTATTCCTGGAAGACCTCCTGGCCCTGGTAGTAGAACTTGCCGTCCCGCTCCTCGACCTCTTCGGCCGGCACCACCGCACCGCGCGCGTCACGGTAGGCGTAGGCCTGGATGTAGCCCTGGTTGAACAGCCGCCGGTACGGCTCCTCGGAGCTGACGTGGCCCAGGTCGTACAGCACCTTATGCCAGAAGCGCGCGTACAGCAGGTGCAGCACCGCGTGCTCGACACCGCCGACGTACAGGTCCAGGCCGCCCGGGTCGTTCTCGCCGTGGATCTCCGGCCGCGGCCCCATCCAGTACCGCTCGTTCTCCGGGTCGACCATCCGCTCGTCGTTGTGCGGGTCGATGTAGCGCAGCTGGTACCAGCAGGACCCGGCCCACTGTGGCATGACGTTGGTGTCCCGCCAGTAGCGGCGTGGGCCGTCGCCCAGGTCCAGCTCGACCTCCACCCAGTCCTTGGCCTTGGCCAGCGGCGGCGACGGCTCGGTGTCGGCATCGTCCGGGTCGAACGTGGTCGGGGAGTAGTCCTCCACCTCGGGCAGCTCGACCGGCAGCATGTCCTCCGGCAGCGGGTAGGCGATCCCGTTCTCGTCGTAGACGATCGGGAACGGCTCACCCCAGTACCGCTGCCGGGCGAACAGCCAGTCGCGCAGCTTGTACTGCACGGTGCCCTGGCCGTGGCCGGTGTCCTCCAGCCAGGCGATGACCTTCTTCTTGGCCTCCTCCACGCCCAGGCCGTTGATGTCCAGGCCGGAGTCGTTGGCCGAGTTGATCGCCGGGCCGTCGTCCAGGTACGGGCCGGAGAAGTCCTCGGTCGGTGGCTGGACGGTGCGGATGATGGGCAGCCCGAACTTCTCGGCGAACTCCCAGTCCCTGGTGTCCTGGCCGGGCACCGCCATGATCGCCCCGGTGCCGTAGCCCATCAGCACGTAGTCGGCGATGAACACCGGGATCTGCTTGCCGTTGACCGGGTTGGTGGCGTACGCGCCGGTGAAGACGCCGGTCTTCTCCTTGGCCTCCTGACGGTCCAGCTCCGAACGCTGCGACGTGGCCAGCCGGTACTCGGCCACCGCCTCCTTCGGGGTCGCCTTGCCGCCGGTCCACCGCTCGTCGGTGCCCTCCGGCCATGCGTCCGTGACCAGCTCGTCGACCAGCGGGTGTTCCGGCGCCAGCGCCATGTAGGTGGCACCGAACAGCGTGTCCGGCCTGGTGGTGAACACCTCGATGGTGTGCTCGCCCGAGCGGAAGTAGACGTTCGCGCCGTGCGAGCGGCCGATCCAGTTGCGCTGCATGGTCTTGACCTTCTCCGGCCAGTCCAGCCGGTCCAGGTCGTCCAGCAGCCGGTCGGCGTACGCGGTGATCCGCATCATCCACTGCTTCAGGTTCTTGCGGAACACCGGGAAGTTGCCGCGCTCGCTGCGGCCCTCGGCGGTGACCTCCTCGTTGGCCACCACGGTGCCCAGGCCGGGGCACCAGTTCACCGGCGCCTCGGCCAGGTAGGCCAGCCGGTAGCCGGCCAGCACCTCCTGCTGCTCGGCCTTGCTCAGCTCGTCCCACGGCCTGCCGTCCGGGGTGCTCCGCTTGCCGGAGCGGAATTCCTCGATCAGCTCGCTGATCGGCCGCGCCCGCTGCTGCGACTTGTCGTACCAGGCGTTGTAGATCTGCAGGAAGATCCACTGCGTCCAGCGGTAGTAGTCCGGGTCGGTGGTGGCGAACGACCGCCGCTGGTCGTGCCCCAGGCCCAGCGCACGCAGCTGGCGCTTCATGATCGAGATGTTCTGCTCGGTGGTCACCCGCGGGTGCGTCCCGGTCTGCACCGCGTACTGCTCGGCGGGCAGGCCGAACGCGTCGAAGCCCAGCGTGTGCAGCACGTTGCGGCCCAGCATCCGGTGGTACCGCGCGTAGGTGTCGGTGCCCAGGTAGCCCAGCGGATGCCCGACGTGCAGCCCCTTGCCGGACGGGTAGGGGAACATGTCCTGCACGAACAGCTTGTCGCCCGGCACCTCACCCTCGGCGAGATCTCCGACCGGGTTGGGCGCGTGGTACACGCCCTCCCGCTCCCACCGGTCCTGCCAACGGCGTTCGATCTCGTTGGCCAGGGCAGCCGTGTAGCGGAATGGCGGGACGTCCTGCGTCTGCTCACCGGTCGCTTCACTCATCGCTCATGCCTTTCTGCGTGCGATCCACCTGCGTACGCGCCCAAAGACGACACAACCCCTCAGCCGTCAGGCATGAGGGGTCGCCGCGCTGGACCTGATCCGGCCTCAGCGCGGCCACATAAGAAGCAGGTGAGCCGGGCTCATGTCCTTCATCGTAATGGGCGTGTCAGGTGGAATAGTGCGCGGGCCCGCGGGCTGCCGCGCTCCCGCCGGAACCGAGCCTGCATGTGCCCGGAAACGCCGTACCCGGGAAGCCGCTGGTCGCCGGGGTGACCGGGCACACCGCGGGCCTGTCCCGGCCGGCCGGTTCCCGTATCCTCGAGCCGTGCAGGTGGTACTGGCGTTGATTCCCATCGTCGCCGGGGTGTTCGTCGGGATCGGCGGACTGCTCGGCTGGCGCGGCAAGCTCTCCCGGGACACCGGGGCGGGTCTGCGTACCGCCGCGACGCTGCGCAGCGACGAAGCATTCGCCGTCGGCAACCGGGTCGCGGCGCTGCCGACGATGGCCGCGGGCGTGGTGGGTATCGCCTCCGGGCTGGCCGCACTGGCCATGCCGACCGACGCGGGCGCGATCGTCGCCGCGGTCATCGGCATCGTCGGCGTCGTCGGCCTGGTCTACGGCGGCGGCGTGATGGGCAGCAGGGCGGCGGCCGCGGTGCCCGAGCCCAAGCCGGCGCGCACAGGTTGCGGCGGATGCGGCTGCGGCGGCGGAGGCTGCGGCGCGACTGAGTAGCCACGTCGGACCTGGTTTGCTCGTTTGCCAGGCCCATACGGATGCATCTTCTGTCCAGGCACATGGGCCCTGCCGTGGATTCCCGTGATGCGGTGACGCCGTGACGTTCATGTCCGGTGGACGCTGCGCCGGGTTCCCGCCTCCCCGATCACAGGTCGTCCCGGCGCAGCGTCACACGCTCGTCAGTTCAGCTGCAGGTCCCCCGGATGCGTCGCGAGCAACGCCAGCGGCAACCCCTGCCTGCGCAGCACCGCCGCCCACAGATCCGTGCTCGGCTCCGCCAGCACGTCGCTCGGCAGCGCGGGCGCGACGATCCAGTCGCCGCGTTCCAGCTCACCGGCCAACTGGCCGGCGTCCCATCCCGCGTAGCCGGCGAACACCCGCATGCCCCGGAGCCGTGGCACCAGCGGCTCGGGGTCGGAGTCGAGCACCACCAAAGCGAGCGGACCGTGCACGCCGATGGTGCCGGGGACGGATCCCGGGACCTCACCGGTCCGCAGGGTGGCCACCCCCAGTGGCGTGTCTCGCTCCACCGGACCGCCGACGAACACCGACGCCGGGGCCGCGACATGATCGGCCCAGTGCGGCAACACCGAGGCGACCGGAATTTCACTCGGTCGATTCAGCACCACGCCCAGCGTCCCCTGCGAGCTGTGGTGCAGCACGAGCACCACGGTGCGCCGGAAGTTCGGGTCGGACATGGTCGGGTCGGCGATCAGGAGGGACCCCGGTTCAACGGCGTCGACATCTCGCACGCATGAATCATGCCACCGGCCACCGACGACTCCGCCTGCTCGCACCGGGCCCGATGCCGCTTCGCTACCCGACCGTGATCGATTTCGGCGAAGTCCCGTGCGGACGCCGAGCGGGGACGCAAGGATAGGTTCGGCAAGCGAGAACTGGAGGGATTCTGCGTGCGCCATCAGGTCTATCCCGCGACGCACCCGGACGCGTTGTACGCGATCTGGGGCGACCGTCCGTACCAGGCTCAGCGCTCGACCTCGGACGGGACGGTGCTGCTCACCGCGCCACGGGACGAGGACCCACCGGAAGGCTTCGACCGGGAGTTCGAGGGCGCACCCGCGAAAGTGGTGCCCGCGGAGGAGGTGCCGGACAGCTTCGTCATCCACACCCACTTCCGGTTCTGCGACGAGACGTTCGTGCTGGCCGCGCAGGCCCCCACCGGTGAGCTGACACTGCAGTGGACCGGGACGGACGAACGGAACGCCCGCCGGCTCGGTCTGATGTCGGACCAGACGCCGAACGGGACGGCGTTCGGCACCATCGCCCACCCCGAGCACATCGAGGCGTGCTGGCAGGAGCGGTTGGACTTCTCCGAGCGCACCGGCCCGGTGACGACGGAGTTCGAGACCACTCAGCTGCTGCGGGACATCGGCAGGCTTCTGCGCGGCATGCGGCCGGAAGGCGCGGGCCCGATCGCTGCCCAGTTCCGGCAGGTCGGCGGCTACAGCGAGCTCGAGGTCCGCACCGCGGTGGAGGACGTCACCTACTCGCTGGCCGCCCCACCCCAGCTGGGTCAGCTGTTCAACGTGCTGCGGGCGGCGATGTACGAGCCGGGCAAGGGCTCCTGGTTCACCGGCACGTTCTCGCTGACCCCGGACAACAAGTTCGACTTCGACTACGACACGACGTCGCAACCGCAGTGGCGGCGTCCGCCCGACGCCGACGGACGGCCGACGGGCAAGGCCTACGCGCACGAGCTCGCCCGCTTCCCGCGGGACAAGCAGAACATCCCGCCGTGGCTGGCTGCCCGCGCCGGCCTGCCGCTGGACGTGCAGTTCCGGCACGCGCAGGTGGTCGACGCGCACACGCCGGGTCAGCGGCCGGTGGTGAACCGGCCGCCGGTGCCGCAGCAGGAGGTGCGCGGGGTCTTGCACTACCTGTATTCGGCACCGGTGGTGCTGGTGGGCAACGGTCCGCAGCCGGACATCTTCGCGCCGCAGACCGCGCCGAGCGTGCCGAACGCGTACCACACCGACGGGAAGTGGATCTGGCCCGCGGCGGTGCCGCACTACTTGCGGATGCACGGGGTGGCGCCGGAGCCGGAGCTGCTGGAACACATCAGGAAGAACTCCTACCGGCCGCCGTTCGTCAGCCAGAAGCTGCGGGAGACGGCGCGGGCGGAGCTGCTCGGCGAGCCGTACCCGCCACAGTCGGCGGACGACCTGGACGAGCCGGACGCGGTGACCGAAGTCGAACGAGACGACTCGTCGCGCCCGGTGCTCAGCGCGTCCGAGGTGCTGCAGCTGCTCGACAAGCGGCTCGGCGAGCTGGGGGTGTCCCCGCAGGTGTACCGGATCGGCGAGATCGCCGACGACGCGTGGTGCCTGTACCGGAGGGATGCCGACCCGGAGGAAGGCTTGCCGCCGCGGTGGGAGGTCGCGCTGCACACCGGCGGCCGGGTGTTCCGGCACCAGATGTTCGAGGACGTCAGCGCCGCCGCGGCGTATCTGCTGGGCATGCTGGCCTTCCACCCGACGCGGGCGCTGGCCAAGCCGGACCCGGCCGAGCACCCGACGGATTGGCCGATCCAGCCGATGCGGGGCGAGCCGCCGCTGCGCCTGCTGCGAGGCAAGCGGATGGTCGTGCTGCCGGTGGGCACCGAGCTGGTCCGCTGGGGCGGCGAGAACGGCAACCTGACGCACGCGGCGAGCACGACGTTCCGGGAGGCCGCGCTGCTGCCGGATCGCGAGCAGTTCAAGGCCTACTACCGGGTGGCGCGGCCGTTGCGGGTGCTCACCGGGGTGTCGCTGCCGTTCGGCGGCATGCCGGGCGGTGCGCTGGCGTACCTGCTGCCACGAGCGGTCGGCTACCACGTGCAGACCGGGGCGCTGGAGAAGCTGGACGAGGCGGACGTGGGCCAGCGCGCAGGGCAGTGAACGTCGTGCAGATCGGCTTGGGCGAGCAGCGCCCGAAAGCGTTCGCGGACGTCAGGCGGGGCTAGCCGCAGCGAGGTGTCCAAGGCGGCTTGATTGACCGGCCGCGGCCGTATGCACCGGCCACCGGCTTCCCACTTCTCGACCGCCCGGGCGCTCACCCCCAGGTGCTCGGCGAAGCGCCGCACGCTCATGCGCCGGGCAATGCGGAGCGCCCGGGCGGTGGCACCGGTCCATTCGCCGACAACGGTCATAGCCCGCGCCGACGGTCCCGCAGGGCGTCCCGGATGAGGCCGCCGAACGCGGCGAGCACCGCGACGACGAACAGCGCGGCGATGAGCGGCGTTTCGGGAAGTAGCTGCATGGCGTGTGCTCCTGGGTGTCGGTTTGCCGGTTCCGGCTTCCGACGGTCCACCCGGAAATCACAAACCTGTGGGACACGGAACCGGAAACTCCGGATCTGAAATGTTCACTTGTGAAGATGGGGGTGACGGGTAGTGACGGAGCGCACACATGGTGGAGACGAGCCCAAGCTTTCGACGACGACGTCTCGGCCGCCGCCTGCGTCAGCTGCGGGAGAAGGCGGGCCTGACGCTCGACGAGGCAGCGAAGCTACTGGAGAAGCATCGGCTGGCGCTCTGGCGCATCGAGAACGGCCAGACGAAAGCTGACGTGCACCTGGTCCGCTCGATGATGGACGTCTACGACGTCCGTGACGATCAGCTGTTGAATCTGGCGCGTGATGCCGCACGCAAGGGGTGGTGGCGGCAGTACGGGCTGGCAGACCTCGGCTACGTCGATGTCGAGACCGAAGCGGTACGGGTGCTGGAGTACGCGGTGCAGACCATTCCCGGCCTCCTGCAGACCGAGGCGTACTTGCGCGCTCACATGGCTGGAGCGAGTTTGCCGCGCACCCCGGAGGAGATCGAGAACCAGGTGAAGGTGCGGCAGATACGCCAGGAGCGCCTCACCGACGACGAATACCCGCTTGAGCTCGTGGCGGTGATCGACGAGGCAGCGTTGCACCGGCCGATCGGCGGCCCGGACGTGATGCGAGCTCAGTTGACGCACCTACAACTCGTCGGGGAGCTGGATCGCGTAACTGTTCAGATCTTGCCGTACTCCGCAGGGCGACACGACGGAATGAACGGCGCCTTCACGGTGCTCGAGTTTCCTGAGCCGGACGACCCTGAGTTGCTCTACGTACATCACGTGGCCGGTGCGCTACACTTAGAGAAGGCCGAGGATGTGCGGGCAGCTAGGATGACTCACGACAAGTTGCGTGCTCAGGCACTGACGCCTGAGGAATCAGTGAGGTTCATCGAGCGCCTCGTCCAGCAGTTCCCAAAACCGGAAAGAGGGCGACGTGTCACCAGTGGTGTGGCGTAAGAGCAGCTTCAGCGGCACTGACGGCAACAACGACAACTGCGTCGAGGTCGCCGCCTTGCCCGATGGACGGATCGCCATGCGCAACAGCAAGCACCCCGAAGCCGGCACAGTCTACTTCACCCGCGAAGAAATGGCCGCCTACATCGCAGGCGTCAAAGCCGGAGAATTCGACGACCTCACCTGACGGCCGCTTCGCGCACAGCGCGTCTGGCAAGCACGCGCGTCAGCTTTCGGCTCGCCCCTGCTCGTCCGCCTGCACCTGATCGGCCGCGTTCTCCGGCACCTCGATGCCCTGCTCCTTGGCCCAGGCCAGCAGCTCCGCCACCGCCTCGTCGCGCTCCAGCGGGCCGCGCTCCAGCCGCAGCTCCTTCAGATGACGCCACGCCTTGCCCACCAGCGGACCCGGCGGGATCTGCAGGATGCGCATGATCTCGTTGCCGTCCAGGTCCGGGCGGATCTTGGCCAGGTCTTCCTCCGCGGCGATCCGCGCGATGCGGCGCTCCAGGTCGTCGTAGGTCCGCTGCAGTGCGGCCGCCTTGCGCTTGTTCCGCGTCGTGCAGTCGGCCCGCACCAGCTTGTGCAGGCGGGTCAGCAGCGGGCCCGCGTCGTTGACGTACCGGCGGACCGCGGAATCCGTCCACTGGCCCCGGCCGTAGCCGTGGAACCGCAGGTGCAGATACACCAGCCGGGACACGTCCTCCACCACGTCCTTCGGGTACTTCAGCGCACGCAGCCGCTTGCGCGCCATCTTCGCCCCGACCACCTCGTGGTGGTGGAACGACACCCCGCCGCCCGGCTCGAACCGGCGGGTGGCCGGCTTGCCGATGTCGTGCAGCAGCGCCGCCCAGCGCAGCACCAGGTCCGGCTCCATCGCCGGCTCGTGCTTGGTCTCCAGTTCGATGGCCTGCTCCAGCACGGTCAGCGAATGCCGGTAGACGTCCTTGTGCTGGTGGTGCTCGTCGATGGTCAGCTGCATGCCGGGCACCTCCGGCAACACCACGTCGGCCAGCCCGGTGTCCACCATCAGCTCGATGCCCGCGCGCGGGTACCGGCCGAGCAGCAGCTTGGTCAGCTCCTGCTGCACCCGCTCCGCGGTGATCCGGCCCAGCTCCTTGGCCATCGCCGTCATCGCCTCGACCACCCGGGGCGCCGGCCGGAAGCCCAGCTGGGACGCGAACCGGGCGGCCCGCAGCATGCGCAGCGGGTCGTCGGCGAACGACTCCTCCGGCGGGGCCGGGGTGTCCAGCACCTTCGCCTTCAGCGCCGCCATTCCGTCGAACGGATCGACGAACCGCTTCGACGTCAGGTCGACGGCCATCGCGTTGACGGTGAAGTCACGCCGCAGCAGGTCACCCTCGATGGTGGAGCCGAACTCCACCTGCGGGTTACGGCTCACCCGGTCGTAGGTGTCCGAGCGGAACGTGGTGATCTCCAGCGTGGCGTCACCGCGGCGCAGCCCGACCGTGCCGAACTCGATTCCGGTGTCCCACACCGCGTCCGCCCAGCCCGCGATCAGCTGCAGCACCCGCTGCGGGCGGGCGTCGGTGGTGAAATCCAGGTCGGTCGACAAGCGGCCGAGCAATGCGTCCCGCACACTGCCGCCGACCAAGTACAGCTGGTGACCACCCGCGGCGAAGCGCGCAGCCAGCTCGTCGGCGACCCCGGAGACGCGCAGCAGCTCGGCGACGGCGTTGCGCTTGGCGGCTTCTGACACAGAGGACGAGCCTACCGGGACGGCCGTTACGGCTAGCATCGCGATATGCCTTCGTCGGCCGGCAGCAACCCCGATGGCGACGCACCGAAAGGCCGTCCGCAAGGCCGGAAGGGTCGCCGGCGGCGACGTGCGGCCATGCGAACGCGCCGGAGGCGGCGTGGCAGCAAACTCACCACGGTCAACGAGACGTCCGCGGGCGGTCTGGCGATCGATCCGGAACGGGAATGCGCGGTGCTGATCGGCCGCCTGGACCGGTCCGGCACACTGCTGTGGTCACTGCCCAAGGGCCACATCGAACCCGGCGAGACGCCGGAGCAGACGGCCGTGCGTGAGGTGAAGGAGGAAACCGGCATTTCCGCTGAGGTGCTCATGCCACTCGGCACCATCGACTACTGGTTCGTCGCCGAGCACAAGCGCGTGCACAAGACGGTGCACCACTTCCTGCTGGCCGCCGTCGGCGGGGAGCTCAGTGACGCCGACGTCGAGGTGACCGAGGTCGCGTGGGTGCCGTTCGCCGACCTGCAGCACAAGCTCGCCTACGCCGACGAGCGCGAGCTCGCCGGCAAGGCCCTGGAGCTGATCGAGGCCGCGAAGGCCCGACTGACCCCTCGCTCGTCCGATGAAGCCGGTGACTGAACGCGTGAGAACGACCGCCGCCGCCGTCGCCGCATTGTTCGTCCTGCTCGGCTCGCTGTGCGGCATCCCAGCATCCGCCCAGACCCGCCAGGTGCCGCCGCCCGAGCCGGTACTCAAGGTCGACGTCACGGCGATGACCCCCCGGATCGTCACGGAATCCGACGACGACCTGCGCATCACCGTGCGGGTGCGCAACATCGCCAAGGTTCCGGTGCGCAACCTGGCTGCCCGCCTGCAGTTCGGCGAACGCCAGCGGACCAACCTCCAGGTGCGGCAAGCGCTGCGCGGCACCGCGCCCCAAGACGCGCAAAGCACCCCGTTCCAGCAGGTCAGCCCGGAACTGATGCCCGGGGAGGCGACCGAGTTCACGCTGACGGCGGCGCTGACGCCGGGGGCGCCGAACGGGGTGGCCTTCCTCGAGCCCGGGGTGTACCCGCTGCTGGTGAACATCAACGGCATCCCAGACGGCGGCGCCGAGGCCCGGCTGGCCGGGGTGAACATGCTGCTGCCGGTCCGATCGGCACCCGGCCAGGTGACGACCGCGACGCAGCGATCGCTCCCGCTCACCGTGCTGTGGCCGATCGCGGCCCGTCCGCGGGTGGCGGCGCGCCCGTTCAACCAGTCCGTCGTGCTGGCCGACGACATGCTCGCCGCCGAGCTCCGGCCGGGTGGCCGCCTGCACACACTGGTCGAAGCGGCCGCGAAGGTCCGGACCGGTGGTATCGGCGACGGACTGTGCTTCGCCATCGACCCCGACCTCGTCGCGACCGTGCGCGACATGGCGAACGGCTACCGGGTTCGCACCCGCGAAGGCCTGGTCCGTGGCGAGGGTTCGGAGGAGGCCAAGGCTTGGCTGACGTCGCTGCGGGAGCTCGTCGCCGACCAGTGCGTCGTGGCCACCCAATACGCGGG
Source organism: Thermocrispum sp. (assembly GCF_002919275.1). Lineage (NCBI taxonomy): Bacteria > Bacillati > Actinomycetota > Actinomycetes > Pseudonocardiales > Pseudonocardiaceae > Thermocrispum > Thermocrispum sp. The sequence continues at coordinate 71,680 of NZ_PKFA01000038.1, forward strand.
CGCCGACCTGGCCGCGCTGGCCGCCCATTCGCCGCGACTGGCCACCGCCGCGGCGAACCGCAGCTCGGTGCTGTCCGAGGTGCTGGATGCCGATCCACTGCCGGGCGCGCTGTGGACGACCGACGACATCGACGAGCGCGCTGCCAAGGCCGTCGCGAAAGCAGGCACGGACCTGGTCGTCGCCAACGCGCGCGGGGTCGACGTGCGGTGGGCTCCGGCCGAGCCGCTCACCGTGGACGGAGACGACTCGGGCAGGCTGCGGGTGCTGCCGTTCGACGAGCTGGGTGCGCTGGCGTTGCGGCCGCGTTCGGCAAGTCCCCAGCTCGGCTACCCGGCGACGGTCGCGGCCGACGATCGCACCATCGCCGGCCAGAACGCGATCGCGACGGTGCTGTTCAAAGCCATGGCCGACCCGAGCAAGCCGATGCTGCTGGCACCGCCGCGCACTTTCGCCGCCACCGCGGACGAGGTCGACTGGCTGCTGGGCACACTGAACGGCTTCATCGCGGACGGTCTCGTCCAGCCGGTGAGCCTGACGGCGCTCGCGGGGGCGGACAGCGTGGGCAGGGCCCGGTTCGACCGGAACGCGACTGGCGGCCGCCTGCCGAAGGGCATGATGCGTGAGCTGGACGAGCTGGACGGCCAGATCACCGACCTGTCGGAGGCGATGAAGGAGGACCCGACCAGTCAGGTCGAGCCGCAAGCCATCGTCTCCCCGCTGCGCGAGGCGCTGCTGCGCACCGCCTCGGCCGACTTCCACGGCGTGCGGGGTGCCCGTGCCAGGGCCCTGGAGTCGGCCACCGCACAGCTGCAGACGGTGCGTCACGGCGTGCGTATCTCCGATCCCGGTCGCACCATCGGGCTGGCGTCCGGGTCGTCACCCATCCCGGTGTCGGTGACCAACCGGCTGCCGGTCCAGATCACAGTCCGGGTCAAGCTCACCTCCGGGGCGGGTTTGCGCTTGTCACAGCCGTCCGCGGTGGAGATCCCTGCCGGCCGGTCACGCAATCTGAAGATCCCCGCGGAAGTGTTGCGAGCAGGCCGCTTTACGGTGAACGTGTACTTGTCGACCCCTGGTGGCACCCAGCTCGGTGAGCCGACAACCTACGAACTGACGTCCACCGAATACGGTGTCATCACGGTGATCGTGACCGCGACGGCGGCAGGCGCGTTACTGTTGTTGGCCGGTCGCCGCATCTACCGGCGGCTGCGCTCGAACGGCGCGGGCCGCGGGTAGACCGATACCCGAGCAAGGACGAGTCGATCGAGTGAACCCACCGCCGCCCCGGCACTCGCGGCCGCCACCAGGCGGCCAGCCGCCCCGTCAGCAGCCGCCGCGCGATCCGCGCGACCCGCGCTACGGGCGTCCCAGCGAACCCCCGCCACCCCCGGTGACGAGGCGAGACGGCACGCCGGTCGCACCGCGGCCCGGTGGACGGGGTGACGTACCGCAGCCGCCGCGACCGGTGTCGCCCGACGAAGAAGGCACCCGGCCGGTCCGCAGGCGGATGCCGCCGGCTTCCGGGCAGCCTCCCCGTCGAGGCCCGGCCGGTCGAGGCGTGCCACCACGGCGGCAGCCGGCCGCTGGTCAGCCGCCGCGCCCGGCAGGCAGTGGTGGCCAGCCGGCACAGCGGCGTGTGCCCGGTGGTCCTCCTGGCCGTGGCGGACGACCTCCGCTGCGGCCGCCGCAGCGAACGCAACGGCTGGCCGCCGGTCCGCAGTGGCCGACCACCGATCCGGACGAGCTGCGGCCGTTCGAGGTGACCACGATGCTGCCGCGCATCAGCGCGGCCAGCCAGACCGGCTTCCTGCGTTCGGTCGACGCCGGCCCGGAAACCGGCCTGATCGCGGCGGTCGAGAAGGAACCGTCGCTGGCCCGGTCCACCGGCAAGATCGCGATCGCGTCACTGACCAGCCGGATCACCGGCTTCCTGTGGAAGATCATGCTGGTCTGGGTGGTCGGCATCGGCGTGGTCAACGACTCGTTCAACGTGGCCAACACGCTGCCGAACATCGTCTACGAGCTGCTGCTCGGCGGGGTGCTCGCCAGCGTGGTGGTGCCGTTGCTGGTGCGGGCGCAGGACGACCCGGATGGCGGGGAAGCTTATACCCAGCGCCTGCTCACCATGGCGTTGACGCTGCTGGGCGGCGCGACCGTCGTCGCCGTGCTGGCCGCGCCGTGGTTCACCGCGCTGTACGTGGACAGTTCGACCAATCAGGCCAACCCCGAGCTGACCACCGCGTTCGCCTACCTGCTGCTGCCGCAGATCCTGTTCTACGGCATTTTCGCGCTGCTGATGGCGATCCTGAACGCCAAGCAGATCTTCGGGCCGCCCGCGTGGGCGCCGGTGGTGAACAACCTCGTGGTGATCGCCACCATCCTGGTGTTCGCCATGGTGCCGGGGGAGATCTCGCTCGACCCGGTGCGGATGGGCGACATCAAGCTCCTGGTGCTGGGCGTCGGCGTGACGCTGGGCATCGTGGCGCAGGCCGCCATGCTGGTGCCGCCGCTGCTGCGCACCGGGTTCCGCCCGAAGTGGAACTGGGGCATCGATCACCGGATGCGTGAGTTCGGCGGGCTGGCCCTGTGGATCGTCGCCTACGTCGCGATCAGCCAGATCGGCTACATGGTCACCACCCGGGTGCTGACCGCGGGCGATGCCGGCGGCATGACCGCGTACTACAACGCGTGGCTGCTGTTCCAGCTGCCGTACGGCGTCATCGGGGTGTCGCTGCTGACCGCGATCATGCCGCGCATGTCCCGGGCCGCCGCGGACGGCAACATCAAGAAGCTGATCAGCGACCTGTCGTATGCGTCGCGGATCACCACGGTGGCGCTGCTGCCGATCGCCGCGGTGATGACCGTCGTCGGCAGCTCGATCGGTGTCGCGCTGTTCTCGCTCGGCCGGGGCGGTGCCGGCGACGGTGCCGAGCGGCTGGGTGAGGCGTTGGGCATCGGCGCGTTCGGCCTGCTGCCCTACGCGCTGGTGATGCTGCAGCTGCGGGTCTTCTACGCGATGAAGGACGCGCGCACCCCGACGCTGATCATGCTGGTGATGACGGTGGTCAAGGTGCCGCTGCTGTACCTGTGCCCGGTGCTGCTGGAAAGCCACCAGATCGTGCTCGGCGCGATGCTGGTGAACTCGCTGACCTTCCTGGTCGGCGCGGTGCTCGGCCAGATGTGGCTGTGGGTGCGGCTGGGCAACCTGCGCAGCAAGCGGGTGCTCGGAGTCATCCTGTTCACGTCGTTCGCCAGCATCATCGGGGCGCTGGCCGCGTTCGGCGCCGGATGGCTGATTCCCGATTGGCTGCCCGTGACGCTGACCGCGTGGCTGAAGTTGTTCGTGCAGTCGGCGGTCGGTTTCGGTGTCACCCTCGGCGTGCTGGCGCTGCTCAAGGTGGACGAACTCAAGCCGATCACCACACGGCTCAATGCGCTGCGCAGCAAAGTGCTGAAGAAGTGACCGAGTTCGCGGCACCCTGCGACAACCTCGGCCCGCGCCACAGCGTCTACCCGACTGAAGGTCGTCGCGAAATAGGTAATGTCGGTGGAAAATGGGCTGTGTCGCAGGTGTGGGAGGTAGTCGGCGAGGGTGAACAGGCGGACCGAGCACGTTGAAGCTGCGCCGGGGACGAGCGTTCGGACCCGGAGCGGTTCGTTGGCGCCGGGTGGCGTCGTCGGTGACGGCCGTTACCGCCTTCTCGCCCAGCTCGGCATCGACCAGCGCGCGGGGGCGCATTTCTGGCGGGCTCGCGACGGCCAGCTGCGCCGCGACGTCGCCCTGACCTTGCTGGTCGGGGACCCGGCGGACGCCGAGGCCGCTCGTGCCGCGCGGCGCACGCTCGAGCGGGCGGCGCATGCCGCGCAGTTCAACCACCCGGCGGTGGCGCGGGTGCTGGACGTGCTCAGCCTCGGCAGCGGCATCTCCGCGGGGGAGGGGCTGCTCGGCATCGTGGTGTCGGAGTGGAGCAAGGGCACCGACCTGATCGACGTGATCGCCGACGGCCCGGTCACGCCCGCGGCGGCGTGCCGCATGCTGGAGCAGCTGGTGGACGCCGTCGAGCAGGCGCACAACCACGGTCTTGTCCTGGGCATCGATCATCCGCAGCGGATCCGGGTGGGCCCGGACGGTGTGCTGCGGCTGGCTTTTGCGGGTCCGATGCCGCAGGCGACGTTACGGCACGACGTCCGCGCCCTCGGTGCGCTGCTGTACCTGCTGCTGACCGCTCGGTGGCCGCTGCCCGGCGGGCCGGGGATCATGCAGCCCGCTCCGCAGGGGCCGAACGGGCGGGTGGTTCCGCCGCGGTCGATCAACGCCTGGGTGCCGCAGGAGCTGTCGGCGCTGGCCACGCACACGTTGGCGGACGGCGGCGAGGGCGGTATCCGCACCAGTGCGGCGTTCTTGCGGGTGCTGCGGCAGGCCGCCGAGGTGGCCGAGCGGGACGAGCTGATCCAGAGCGGTCAGCTGCCGCCGGACAGCCACCAGGATCCGGACGGCGGGATCTGGACGACCCAGCGTCCGACCAACGATCCGGCCCGCCGGCGGAAGGTGGCGCTGGGCGCGACGCTGCTGGTGGTGGCCGCGGTGGCGATCATCGCCTGGGTCGGCTTGTCGTTGATCAGCTTCTTCGAGACCGACGACGGCGCCACCGGCCCGGAGGTCAACGTCGCGGAAAGCTCGGGCAAGAGAGACCAGAAGGACAAGAAGGACAAGGAGAAGCAGGTGGCCGCGGCCGCGGTCACCCCGTCGCAGGTCCAGGTCTACAACCCGGAAGGCACCGGGGACTCGGTCGACCGGGCGCCGAAGGCGATCGACGGTGACCCGTCGACGCTGTGGAAGACCGACGTCTACAAGCAGCAGCTCCCCGCGCTGAAGTCCGGTGTCGGCCTGTCGGTGAGCTTCGACAAGCCGATCGACCTGGCCAAGGTGGTGATCCACCGGGCGACCAAGGGCAGCAAGGTCGAGGTGCGGGTGGCGGACAATCCGAACCCGTTCCTGGACGACGCCCGGGTGGTGGTCAAGGAGACCGAGGTGTCCGGGGACAAGGTGGAGTTGACCTTGGCCAAGCCGACGAAGACGTCGCACGTGATCGTGTGGATCACCAAGCTCGGCGGGGACGAGGGCGCGTTCGCCACCAGCATCGGCGAGCTGAAGTTCTTCCCGGCTGCCCAGCCGTGACGAGCCGCGCACGGACGAGCACGGGCCGGGTAGTCTCTGGCGAGTGACCGCAGCAGCACCAACGGATGAGGACCTCATTCGCGCGCATGCGGCTGGGGACCCGCATGCGTTCAGCGAGATCGTCCGGCGCCATCGGGACCGGATGTGGGCGGTCGCCTTGCGCACCATGCGTGATCAGGAAGAAGCCGCGGACGCGTTGCAGGACGCGTTCATCTCCGCCTACCGGGCCGCGGCCAACTTCCGCGCGGAGTCCCAGGTCAGCACGTGGTTGCACCGGATCGTGGTGAACGCCTGCCTGGACCGGATTCGCAAGCGCCAGGCCCGACCGACCGTGCCGTTGCCGGAGACCGACGAGTACCGCGAGCCGGCGGCTCCCGGTGACTCGATGGCACAGCGGGAAACCAGGATGCTGATCGAGCACGCGTTGCGCCAGTTGCCTGAGGAGCAGCGCATTCCGATCGTGCTGGTCGACGTCGAGGGGTACTCGGTGTCGGAGACCGCGCAGATGCTGGGCATCGCGGAGGGCACGGTGAAGAGCCGGTGTGCGCGAGGTCGCGCGAAACTGGCAAAGGTTCTGGGCCATCTGCGGAACCCCGATGCAAATGCGAACGTCCCAATTTCCGATAGCAAGCGCGGTGCCGCGTCCGGCACTGCACGTGGCAGCCGACAGGACGCGCCACGCGAGAGGGAGGGACGATGACCGAGATGGGCAAGCCAGGGGGGCCGGGCGGTCCACCGTGGTCTGTCGATCTGCTAGCCGACCTGCACGCTGGCGCCGTCGACGAAGCGCAGGCAGAACGGTTGTGGCCACTGGTCCGCAAGGATCCGGAGGCGATGGCGGTGCTGGCCGCGCTGGACCGCACGCAGGAGGCTCTCGCCGACCTGGCGCAGGCTCCCGCCCCGCCGATGCCTGCCGAGGTCGCCGCCCGTATCGACGCGGCACTGGCAGCCGAGGCGGCCCGCGCCGGACAGTCCCAGCAGGCACTGTCGTCGCAGCAAGCGGAACAGCAGGGCAGCACGGCAACGGATGCGGTCGAGCAGCCGCACGCCGAGCAGGAGCGGCTGGCGCCGGTGGTGGATCTGGCCGCGGCTCGTCGGCGGCGCAACCGGGTGATGGGCTGGAGCGCCGGGCTGCTGACCGCGGCCGCGGCGGTGGCCGCGATCGCACTGATCAGCCCGGGGACCACGACCACCGGTAGCCCGATGGCCGGGGGGAGTCCCGACACGGGGGCGCCGTCGAACCAGGGTGTGGTGGTCGATCCGGGGAACCCGGCCGCGGCGTTCGGCGACATCCAGGGTGTGCAGGACTACGGCCCGCTCGGCAGCCGGGAGCAGCTGGAGGCGTGCCTGAAGGCCAACGACATCCCGGTGACGGGGCAGCCCATCGGGGTGAAACCTGGCAAGGTGGACGGCCAGGACGCCGTCCTCGTGGTGTTGACCACCGGTGAGCTGGCGCGGTATCGCATCGTCGCGGTGTCGCCGGACTGCAGTGGGAGCAACCCCGGAGAGGTGTACCTGGACAAGGAGTTCGGCCGATAGAGCGAGCGGCCCGGACACGGGTCCGCTCGCTACTGGCCCCTTCCTTTGCCCATGGCCGCTGCGGCGGCCTTTTTCTTTGCCCGTACATGACGGTCACCGCGAACCGCGAGCGGTACGGGTGGCTGGTGTTCCGTCATCTGAACAGCCGGTGCCGTTCGCGGGGTCGCTGTGGCGTGTGCGTTCGGGCGGGTGTGGCGCGCACCGCCCCCAGCGCGGGAACACCGCCGCCTACGATCGTGTTGAGGTCGATAGATGACAATGGCCGGCTGACAGGAGCGAGCGGGCCGAGCGGAGGTTCGTGTGGCATCGGAACAGGTTCGGAACCTGATCATCGTGGGTTCGGGGCCCGCTGGGTACACCGCCGCCTTGTACGCGGCGCGGGCTCAGCTGGAGCCGCTGGTGTTCGAGGGCACGCAGTTCGGTGGTGCCCTGATGACGACCACCGACGTGGAGAACTATCCGGGCTTCCCGGACGGCATCATGGGGCCGGACCTGATGCAGCAGATGCGGGCGCAGGCGGAGAAGTTCGGCGCCGAGCTACGTACCGAGGACGTGGAGGAGCTGGAGCTGACCGGCGACATCAAGTACGCCACGGTGAACGGTCAGCGGTACGCCGCCAAGGCGGTGATTCTGGCGATGGGTGCGGCCCCGCGCTACCTGCACGTCCCCGGCGAGCAGGAGCTGCTGGGCCGCGGTGTCTCGTCCTGTGCCACCTGTGACGGGTTCTTCTTCCGTGACCAGGACATCGCCGTCGTGGGCGGCGGGGACTCGGCCATGGAGGAGGCGACGTTCCTGACCAAGTTCGCCCGCTCGGTGACCATCGTGCACCGTCGTGAGGAGTTCCGCGCCTCGAAGATCATGCTGGAGCGGGCGCGTGCGAACGAGAAGATCCGGTGGCGGCTGAACACCCGGGTCACCGAGGTACTCGGCGAGGACAAGGTGACCGGGCTGAAGGTGCAGGACACGGTCACCGGTGAGGAATCGACGCTGGACGTGACCGGGTTCTTCGTCGCGATCGGGCACGACCCGCGCAGCGAACTGGTGCGTGGCCAGGTCGATCTCGACGAGCAGGGCTACGTCCTGACCAAGGGCCGGAGCAGCTACACGAATCTGGACGGCGTGTTCGCGTGCGGTGACCTGGTCGACCACACGTATCGGCAGGCGATCACGGCCGCGGGGTCCGGCTGCGCCGCCGCCATCGACGCCGAGCGATGGCTCGCCGAGCACGGCGACGTCGCTCAGGCCCAGGAAGCCGCGGAACTGGTTGGTGGTGGTTACGGCGCCTCGTCCTGACCGCTCCACACGACCGCAACGTTTCACGTAAAACAATTCGAGGAGATGAGATGGCCGGATCGACCATCGAGGTGACCGACGCGACGTTCAAGGACAAGGTCCTGGGCAGCGACAAGCCCGTGCTGGTGGACTTCTGGGCCGACTGGTGCGGTCCGTGCAAGATGATCGCTCCCGTGCTGGAGGAGATCGCCGCCGAGCACTCGGACAAGCTGACGATCGCGAAGCTGGACACCGACGCCAACCCGTCGACCGCGCGTGACTACCAGGTCATGTCGATTCCGACGCTGATCCTGTTCAAGGACGGGCAGCCGGTGAAGCAGATCGTCGGTGCGAAGCCGAAGCCGGCTCTGCTGCAGGATCTCGCCGACGTCATCGGCTGATTCACGCCTTCGTCAGCGAGCCGTCACCGGGCCCGTTACGGCCGGTGGCACCCTGCCGAGCGGACCTGCATGCAAACGGGTAGCCCCGCCGACACCGTCGACCTACTCGTACCTACGGACAGTTCACAGGGCACAATGGGATCCCCGGGACCAACCATCCCGGGGATTCCTGCGCCGGGTGATGCTGGCGGCTGAGTGAAGGACGAGACAAGTGCGAGGAGTGCATGCGAGTACTCCGCCGCGGTGATCGCGGCCCGGACGTCGCAGAGATCAGATCGCTGCTGGTCAAGCAGGGTCTGCTCGCCGACGACGGCTCGTCCAGCGACGTTTTCGACCATGCCGTTGAACACGCGGTTCGCACGTTTCAGCAGCAACGTGGACTGATCACCGATGGAGTCGTGGGTCCGGCCACGTATCGGACTCTCCGGGGAGCGAGCTTCCACCTCGGCAGCCGGCCGCTGGCGTACTTGATGTCCGCCCCCGTACACGGCGATGACGTGTTCGCGTTGCAGGAGCGCCTGACCGAGCTGGGTTACGACAGCGGCCGCCCGGACGGCATCTTCGGCAAGGCGACCGAGCGCGCGCTGCGGAACTTCCAGCGGGACTACGGCCTGGTGCCGGACGGTATCTGCGGCGCGGCGACGGTCCGGGCGTTGAATCAGCTGTCACCGCGGGCACGTGGCGGCCGCCCGGTGCTGCTGCGGGAGCAGGAGCGGGTGCGTCAGTCGGGCCCGCGTTTGCGCGGTAAGCGCATCGTCATCGACCCGGGGCACGGCGGCGACGACCCTGGCGTCCAGGTGGCAGGGCTGCGCGAGGCCGACATCGCGTGGGACCTGGCGCGGCGGCTCGAGGGCAGGATGAAGGCCACCGGAATGGAGGCGTTGATCTCCCGGGGCCCGCACCACAGCCCGTCGGACGCGGAGCGCGCCCAGTTCGCCAACGACGCCGGCGCGGACCTGTTCTTGTCGTTGCACTGCGACCAGAACAGCTCGCCGAAGGCTCAGGGAGTGGCGACGTTCCACTTCGGAACCGGCAACGGGACGACGTCGACCGTCGGTGAGCTTCTGGCCGGCTACATCCAGCGCGAGCTGGTGGCCCGCACGGGTTTCAAAGACTGCCGGACGCATCCGAAGACGTGGGAGATCCTGCGGCTGACCCGCTGCCCGGCGGTAAGGGTGGAGATCGGTTACCTGACCAACGAGCGCGACCGGGCGCGCCTGTCCGACCCGGCGTTCCGGGACATCGTGGCCGAGGGAATCCTGGTCGCGGTGAAGCGTCTGTACCTGCTGGGCGAGAACGACCAACCAACCGGGACGTTCACGTTCGCCGACGTCCTCGCGCATGAGCTGACAAAGCAGCAGTAGGCCGAAAAACGTCGCTGCCCACGGCACACCTGCTTTCACGGCCGTCCGGCCGCCGACGCACGGCTTCTCCGCCCTTCGCAGCCCCATCCTTCGCAGCCCCCGCCCTCCCTGGGGGGCGACCCCGTCTCGAGCCTAGAGAGGACGGAAAGAAGCGCGTCATCCACACACCTGTGGATAACTCCCAGAACTGTGGATAAATCCTGTGGATAACGTGTGGATCACTCGGAGCGCACGACCATCAACCCAGTGTGACGGACGTCTCACCGACGCACAAAACCGCTGGACTGAGCCGTGGAGATCGACACCTGCCCGAGCAACTGCTCCAACGCGGCCTCCACATCCTCTTTCCACAGCATCCCCCCACGCAGCTCCAGCCGAAGCCGCGGCCAACGCGCATGCGGCGCCACCGTCTTGAAGCCGACCCGCGACAAGAACTCCGCCGGCACGACGCAGTGATGCTCACCCTCGTCACGCTCGTCCGGCCGCGCGTCCCCGAAAGCTTCGATGGCACGCACGCCACGCCGCGTGAGGTCCTTCGCCACTTCCTGGACCAGCACACGGCCGATCCCGCCACCCCGGAACTCCGGTTGCACGTGAAACGCGGTCAACAACACCGCATCCGGGCTCGCCGGAGAAGTCGGGAACGCACCCGCGCGCGGCACGACCGTCGGCGGCGCGTACAGGACGAACCCGACCGGCAATTTGTTGCTGTACAGCAACCGCCCACACGACCCCCACTCCAGCAGCACGCTGGACACCCACGCTTCCTTCTCCAGCTCGGTTTCGCCGAACTGCTCGACCTCACTCCGCAGGTGCGGGGCGACTTCCCAGTACACGCACTTGCGGCAATGCCGCGGAAGGTCCTCCAGATTGTCCAGCGTGACGCCCACGACCTGCCGCGACACGTAACCTCCCAAAGCGGTGTGCGCCCCCCCAGAAGCAAACGGGCCGACTCGAGGCAGATCGCTCGAATGGCCCACGACGATCGTGATCGAGGATAGGCGGCCCACGACGAGCCTGACTACCCCGGGGTAGCCCGGGCGACATTCTGTGACATCCGACCCGAGCCTGACGACCCACCCGACATCGGCGTTTACACTCGACAGACCATGGTGCTGCAACCCTCCGCGGCCGGCGACCCAGCCCGCCACAACCTGGACCCCCACCTCGCGCGCTATGCCGCGCGCACCGAGGGGATGACCGCGTCGGAAATCCGCGCGCTGTTCGCGGTGGCGAGCAGGCCGGAAGTCGTCTCACTCGCCGGGGGCATGCCGAATCTCGCCGCGCTTCCACTCGAATCCCTGGCCAGCCAGGTGCAAGACATCATCGCCCAGGACGGCCTGGTGGCCCTGCAATACGGGTCGGCGCACGGCGTACCGAAGCTCCGGGAACAAATCTGCGAGGTCATGGCCTTGGAAGGCATCAAGGCCCACCCGGACGACGTCGTGGTGACCGTCGGCTCACAAATGGGCCTGGACATGATCACGCGGCTGTTCTGCGACCCGGGCGACACCGTCATCGCCGAGGGCCCGTCGTATGTGGGAGCACTCGGCTCGTTCGCCGCGTACCAGGCCCGGGTCGTGCACGTCGCCATGGACGACGACGGTCTGGTACCCGAGCTGCTGGAAGAAGCGCTCACCTCGGCCGCCGCCCAGGGCAGGCCGGCCAAGCTGCTCTACACGATCCCGAACTTCCACAACCCGGCGGGCGTGACGCTCTCGGTCGAGCGCAGGTCACGCATCGTGGAGATCTGCCGCAAGCACAACGTGCTCATCGTCGAGGACAACCCCTACGGCCTCCTCGGCTTCGACGGCCAGACCTACCCGGCGCTGCGGTCGCTCGACCCGGACAACGTGGTCTACCTCGGCTCCTTCTCCAAGACGTTCGCGTCCGGGCTGCGGGTCGGCTGGGTACTGGCCCCGCACGGCATCCGGGAAAAGCTCGTGCTGGCCGCCGAATCCGCCACGCTGTGCCCACCGACGTTGAACCAGCTCATCGTCAGCCGGTACCTGGACACCCACGACTGGAAAGGCCAGATCAAGAAGTTCCGGGAAAGCTACCGGGAACGACGCGACGCCATCCTGGCCGCCCTCGCTCAGCACATGCCGCAAGGCTGCACCTGGACCGAGCCGGAGGGCGGCTTCTACGTCTGGGTCACGGTCCCGGAAGGCATCGACACCAAAGCGATGCTGCCGCGCGCGGTCACCGCCCGCGTCGCCTACGCGTCCGGAACCGGCTTCTACGCCGACGGCTTCGGCTCCCGGCAGATGCGCCTGTCCTACTGCTACCCGACCCCCGAACGCATCAAGGAAGGGGTGCGTAGGCTGGCAGCGGTTCTCGAGTCCGAGATGGAGCTCGTGCAGACGTTCGGCACGGTCCAGCGGCGACCCGTGTCCGGACCGCAAACTCCCGGACCCGACACCGCCTGACAGCTGACATCACGCAGATCGCACCACACGGTCCACATAAGGACTGTTCGGGACGAGAGGGGTAGTGGCCTGATGGCTGACCGTGCTGTTGCCGTGCTCGCTGGCGGCCTCTCGCACGAGCGAGACGTGTCGCTGAGATCAGGACGGCGACTGTCGGCCGCGCTCAGAGCCGAAGGCATCCACGTCGAGGAATGGGACACCGACGCGGAACTCGTCTCTCGCCTCCGCGAGCAGCGCCCGGACGCCGTCGTGGTGGCCCTGCACGGCGGAGAAGGGGAGAACGGTTCGGTCCAAGCAGTGCTCGAACTGCTCGACGTGCCCTACGTGGGCACCACAGCACAGGCGTGCCGCCGCGCGTGGGACAAGCCGATCGCCAAGTCGGAACTGCGCGAGGCCGGCTTCCACACCCCGGACTGGGTGGTCCTGCCGCACAGCACGTTCCGTGAACTCGGCGCGCAGGCCGTCCTCGACGCGATCGTGGACCGGCTCGGCCTGCCCCTGATCGTCAAACCGGACCAGGGCGGATCCGCCCTCGGCGCCCAAGTCGTCCGCGACGCCGCCGAACTGCCGGCCGCCATGGTCGGCTGCTTCGCCTACGGCGACACCGTGCTGGCCGAGCGCTACATCGAGGGCACAGAGGTGGCGGTCACCGTCGTCGAACGCGACGGTGAGCCCCAAGCCCTACCGCCGGTCGAGATCGTGCCCGAATCGGGCATCTACGACTACACGGCCCGCTACACCGCGGGGCTGACCGACTTCTTCACCCCCGCACGGCTGAGCCCGGAAGCCGCGGCCGCGGTGAAAGAGCTCGCGGTCGCCGCTCATCGCCGCCTCGGATTGCGCGACGTTTCCCGCACCGACGCTGTGGTCCAACCCGACGGCACCGTCCAGTTCCTCGAAGTGAACCTGTCGCCGGGCTTGACCGAGACGTCGACCGTTCCGATGGCTGTCGAAGCGGCGGGCGGCTCGCTCGGCCAGATCTACGCCGAACTGATCGAGCGAGCCGTCGCACGTGCCTCGACCAAGGACATCACCGGCTGAGATCGTCCGTCACGTGACGAAATAGCACGCGTGTCATTTGTCGTCGAGATTCATCAGTCCGACGATCCGTTCCAGGTCGTCGATCGACCCGAACTCGACGACGATCCGGCCCTTCCGCTTGCCCAAGTCCACCTTCACCCGGGTGTCGAACTTGTCCGACATCCGCTCGGCCAGCTCCTGCAGCCCGGGGGCATGCAGCGGCTTGCGCGGTGACGACTTGCGCTTGGCCGACGGCTTCTCGCTGCGGGCCAGGGTGACCGCTTCCTCGGTCGCCCGCACCGACAGCCCCTCGGCCACGATGCGCGCCGCGAGCTCTTCCTGCTTCTCCGGATCGTCCAGCGCCAGCAGGGCACGGGCGTGACCCGCCGACAACACACCGGCGGCCACGCGCCGCTGCACCGGCAACGGCAGGCGCAGCAACCGGATGGTGTTGGTGATGACCGGACGGCTCCGGCCGAGCCGGTGAGCCAGCTCGTCGTGCGTGACGTTGAACTCCTCCAGCAGCTGCTGGTACGCCGCCGCTTCCTCCAGCGGGTTCAGCTGGACCCGGTGGATGTTCTCCAACAACGCGTCACGCAACATTGCGTCATCGGACGTCTGGCGCACGATGGCCGGGATCTTCTCCAAACCGGCCCGCTGCGCGGCTCGCAGCCGGCGCTCGCCCATCACCAGCTCGAACTTGTCGTCGTCCAGCTGGCGCACCACGATCGGCTGCATCAGGCCGAACTCGCGGATGGAGTGCTCGAGCTCGGCCAGCGCGGCCTCGTCGAACACCTGGCGCGGCTGGCGCGGGTTCGGCGTGACCGATTCGACCGGTACCTCACGATAGACCGCGCCGGCGACTTCGCCGCCGACCTCGGACGTGGCTCGCACCGCGCCGTTCGCGGCGAACCAGTCACCTTTCGCCTTGCCGCTCTCACGCACCGATTCGGCCGCACCGGTCGGGATGAGAGCCGCCAGGCCTCGTCCCAGTCCGCCCTTACGTTCCGCGCTCATCGGTTCTCCCTCGCACCCCGCTCGGCCAGCTCACGCGCCGCGTCGAGGTAGCTCATCGAGCCCCGCGACCCGGGGTCGTAAGCCAGCACCGTCTGCCCGAAGCCCGGAGCCTCCGAGACCTTCACGCTCCGCGGAATGATCGTCCGCAGCACCACCTCACCGAAGTGACTGCGCACCTCCTCGGCCACCTGGTCCGCGAGTTTGGTGCGACCGTCGTACATGGTGAGCAAGATCGTGGTCAGCGAGAGCGACGGGTTGAGGTGTGCCCGAACCAGCTCGATGTTGTTCAACAGCTGCCCAAGACCCTCCAGCGCGTAGTACTCGCACTGGATCGGGATCAGCACTTCCTGGGCCGCGACCAACGCATTGACGGTCAGCAGGCCCAACGACGGCGGACAGTCGATGAAGACGTAGTCGACGCCCAGCTCGTTCAACGCCTGCTCGGTGAGCGCCTCCTTCAGCCGCGACTCGCGCGCCACCATGCTGACCAGTTCGATCTCGGCGCCGGCAAGGTCGATGGTCGCCGGAACACACAGCAGGTTCGGAGACTGGTCGCTGGTCTTCACCGCGTCGAGCAGGGAGATCTCACCGATGAGAATCTCGTACACGGACGGCGTGCCGGATCGGTGCTCGATCCCCAGTGCGGTACTGGCGTTGCCCTGCGGGTCCAGGTCGATGACCAGAACCTTCAGCCCGTGCAGGGCGAGCGCGGCGGCGAGGTTCACCGTGCTCGTCGTCTTCCCGACCCCGCCCTTCTGATTCGCGACCGTCATGATGCGACGGCGGACGGGGCGAGGCAGCTTCTCCTTGGGGTGCAGCACCCGCGCAGCGGTGAACGCTTCTTCGGCGATCGGCGTCCACGCGGGGGAGTCACCGCTGTGGTCGGCAAACGTGCCGGTCACCGGGCGTAGCACCTCCCCGGCGCCAATGGCCCCTGTGGTCGTGGTGCTGGTGTTGGCATCGGTGTCCGACGGGACCGGGACCGCGGCCGGACTGTGTACGCCGGTTTCACGTGAAACATCCCTCACTTCGTCACGGATAGGCACACCATCGCTCCCTCGACCCAGTACGTCGTCCATCGCGTCAATGGTCGCATGCGAAGCGGTCAATTTTTCAGCGCCGCTCCGGTCTGACGCACGGGTTGAGGGTCTTCCCCGGGAAACGGTGGGAATTACGACATTAATGACACCACTCGCGTCACCATGCGGTGACCCCGGGGAACCATCGCAGTGCTCGGACAGAGGGGTCGCCAACCTGAGGATTGGACCACGCATCACGGTGGCGCGAAAAAAGGGAGGGCGCAATCCCGACCCGAGCCAGCGCCGAACAGCGGGCGAGCGGGTCGATCACGGGGTCAACCAGGAGGATGTCCCATGTGCCGCGTCCAGTAGGACGCCGAACCTGTCCGGGGGAGGTCCAGCGACACGCGATCAGGCACGCACAGAGACCGACCATCAAGCCGGCCACTGTTTCACGTGAAACGTGACCGCGGGCATGGCACGGATGCCTCGCGCCGGAGGACGGACGCAACCGCTTTCACGTCACCTCGGCAGCGCCGCCGATTCACCAGCCCGGCAGCGCCGCCGATTCATCGCCGACGCCGGCGCCCCTTCCTCGAGCGCACGGATCGTGGTGCAGCCTCGATCACGACGACGGTGGCAGGAACTTCGAGAACGTCCACACCACACTGGACGACATCGATGCTTTCCCCGCCCGCCTTCTCCACGATCGCCTCGTCACGCGCGATCTCCTCGGCAACGCTCGCACCCTTGACGGCGAGCAACAAGCCACCGGTGCGCAGCAACGGCAGGCACCACTGCGCCAGTCGCCCCAACGGCGCCACCGCGCGAGCCGTCACGACGTCCACCGCACCCAGTTCAGCACGAACCGCCTTCTCTTCCGCACGGCCGCGCAGCACGTCAGCGTTCTCCAGTGACAACTCGTCGAGGACTTCCTCCAGCCACTGCACACGCCGCGCCATCGACTCCAGCAAGGTGATCGAGATGTCCGGACGCGCCAGCGCGAGCGGCACACCGGGGAAGCCCCCACCGGATCCGACGTCGACGACGTGAGCGCCTTCGGGAACGAGTTCACCCACGACGGCGGAATTGAGCACGTGACGATCCCAGATGCGCTCGATCTCGCGTGGCCCGATCAACCCCCGCTCGACACCCTGCTCGGCAAGCAGGGCAACGAACCGGTTCAACCGCTCCACGCTCTCACCGAACATCTCCGCCACCACGGTCGGCGGCGCAACGAGCCCGTCGGGTTCCTTGGTCACCACAACTCCCACCATCTCGTGCGATCCGTAGCCAATGCCAGCCGATCACCCCGGGCAACCGACGCCAGTTTTACGTGAAACGAGCTCCTCGACGAGGTACCGGGTCCGGCCCGAGCGCCGGGCGACACACATCGACACCCACCCGATGATCCCCGGCGGCACACCCCGAGCACCGTTTCACGTGAAACGTCTCCCCACAGCGAAGGGGTGCGACCGCCGAAGCGATCGCACCCCTCAGCCCGTCGGCGATGTCACTTCTCGGGAATCACCACAACACGACGACGCGGCTCCTCGCCCTCGCTCTCGCTCGTCACGCCGTCCACTGCGGCAACGGCGTCGTGCACCACCTTGCGCTCGAACGGCGTCATCGGCTGCAGCTTCATCGGCTTGCCGGTCTTGGCCACCTGCTCCGCCGCGGACCGGCCGAGCTCCTGCAGCTCCCGCCGCCGGTTCGTCCGCCAGCCGGCGATGTCCAACATCAGGCGGCTGCGCACACCGGTCACCTGCTGGACCGCGAGGCGGGTCAGCTCCTGCAGCGCCTCCAGTACCTGACCACGGGGACCGACGAGCTTGTCGAGATCCTTGCCACCATCGATGCTGACGACAGCGCGCCCGGCCTCGACATCCAGATCGATGTCTCCGTCGTAGTCCAGCAGATCGAGCAGGCGCTCCAGGTAGTCACCCGCGATGTCGCCCTCGCGCACCAACAGGTCGTCGGTGTCGGACTCGTAGTCGTCGTCGATCACTTCCACGGGGTCCGTGTCGTACACCCCCGGTGGCGTCGCCCCATGCGCCCCCAAGGGGTGTTGCGCCGTCTCAGACATGATGGGTCTCCTTCTGTTGCTCGCGCGCTCGCCACGCGCGGAATGCCTGGGTGCTGATCAACGCCGCTTGCGGCCGGGCTTCTTCTTCGCCGCACCGGCCCCGCTCGACGCGGTGGACGGCTTGCCGGGAGCCGTGGAGGGTTTGTTGTTCGCGCCGCCGGGCTGCCCACCCGACTTCGACTTCTGAGTGGCCGGTTTCTGAGCGGCCGGCTTCTGACCCGGCTTGGGCGCCTTGCCCGCCGACGACGCTGCGCCCTTCTTCTTGGTCTGCATCGGCCGCGCACCCGGCTTCGGAGCCAGCGCGCTGCGCTTCTCCAGCGCCGCCTTCTTCTTCTCCTCTTCCTCCCGGTCGATGCGGCGGTAGACGATCCGCTGCTGCATCAACGTCCACGCGTTGTTGGAGAGGAAGTAGATCAACAGACCGATCGGGATGAACGCACCGAACACCAGCAGGCCGATGGGGAAGACATACAGCGTCAGCTTGTTCATGACCGCTGTCTGCTGCGTGGCGTTCGCCGGGTTCTGGCGCGAGACCGAGTGACGGGCGGTCAGGTGCGTCAGCGCACTCGCCAGCACCATCAACGGAATCGCAACGGGGACTGCGGGGGAGTGGAACCCGTCGCCGCTCATCCCCATCACGCCGGTGTTGTAGATGGCCTGACCGAGGTTGGAGCCGAACAGGTCGGCCTGCATGTACTGCTGCGTGGCCTCGGGGCTGAACGTGTAGTTCCCCCAGCCCTTCTCAGCGTGCACCGCGAAGGCCCGCAGCACGTGGTTCAGACCGATGAAGACCGGGATCTGCAGCAGGATGGGCAGACAGCCACCCAGTGGGTTCACGCCGTGTTCGCGCTGCAGCTTCTGCATCGCCAGCGCCTGCCGCTGGCGATCGTTGGCGTAGCGCTTCTGGATCTTCTTGATCTCCGGCGCGAACTCCTGCATCTTCTTCATCGACCGCACCTGGCTGACGAAGGGCTTGAACAGAATCGCCCGCACGGTGAAGGTCAGGAAGACGATGCCCAGCACCCAGGAGATCGCCTGGGCCTCGCCGAAGATCGTCCCGAACACCTTGTGCCAGATCCACAGGATGAAGGTGACCGGGTAGTAGAGGAGATAGTCGAACACTGCGGTTACTCCTGGGGTGTGCTGTCGCGGCGGAGTCGCCGGCCGGGCCCGGCCGACTCTCCGTGCCTATCACTGTCAGGTCGAGGTGCCCGCCACCGGAACCGCTCAGGAACTTCGTCGATTCCGCCCGGATGCCACGGGTGGCAGCGCAACAACCGGCGCACCGTCAGGTACAAACCGGCGAACGCACCATGACGGGTGATCGCCTCCACCGCATACGTACTGCACGTGGGGTAGAAGCGGCAGCTGGGCGGCAAGAGCGGACCGATCGTCTTGCGATACAGGTGGATCGGGAGCAACAGAACGAACGCCAGCGGACCCGGACGTGGCAACGGCGACCGTTCGGTGGTCGCCACATCCGATTCCTGCATGGTCGCCGTCATCTCCGCTCGCCCTGAACCAGGCGAAGCTTGCGCAACGCGGCGTCGAAATCCGACGCCAGTTCGGCACTCGTGGCCGAGGAAGCTGGGGGCAGTGCTCGCACGACCAACGCGCAACCCGGCGGCAACGTTCCCAAGCGCGCCGCGACGACATGCCGCAGCCGGCGAACGACCCGGTGCCTGACCACCGAATTGCCGATCGCCTTGCTCACCACGAACCCCGCCCGCGGCTGCTGCTCGGGCAGGCCCGTCACGGCGTGCACCACGAGCCGCCGCCGTCCGGCCTTGGCGCCGCGGCGCAGAATCATCTGGAAGTCCGCGCTGCGGCGCACCCGCGCCGACCGGGGAAGCACGGTCGAGGCATGCCGGCGGCCGTCAGGCCGTCAGCCTCTCCCGGCCCTTGCGGCGGCGCGCGGAAATGATGGCCCGACCCGCACGCGTGCGCATCCGCAGACGGAAACCGTGCTTCCGTGCGCGCCGACGGTTGTTCGGCTGGAAGGTACGCTTACCCTTGGCCACGACAGTTTCTCCCGCATCGTCGTCGTCTGTGCTGTCTCCAACCGGCGACGCGAACCGCTTCTGTGGCGGTAACCCGGGCATGCCAACACCGCCCGATGCCGACGGGAGACTCATACGAGGGTACGGCAGGCCCTCCTCCCCTCACCCAACCGCCCCCACTTAACCGCTCCAGGTGCAACGTCGGCCAGCCGAACTGCGACACGCCGAATAGGATGAAATCCTTGCCCCTATCGGGACCTTGTGGCACTGGCTCGGCCTTGTTAGCGTGCCCCTTCTAGCGCTCAACCAGGGGGCCGCCCGCGGGCAGCGTCAGCGGGGCACGCGTCAGGCCGGGGCGGCGGCACGGCCTGCTGCGGGCCGTCGTACGTTAGTGCACAGTTGTGGATAACCGTGTGGATACCCGGTCGCCGGGTGGAAGCACGGCGAAGAGCGTAGCCGACCGCAGCGTGGTCACGCGATGCGGCCGTGGCGGGGGATGGGAGCGGAACAGGTGTCGTCGGAGCACCAGGTCAACCTGGGCGTCGTGTGGGAGCAGGTCGTTCGGGAACTGTCCGCCGGGACGCTGTCCCCTCAGCAGCGCGCCTGGATGCGGGTGACCCGGCCGATCGGCCTGCTGGACGGGACCGCGTTGCTCGCCGCACCGAGCGAATTCGCCAAGGACGCCATCGAACGCGTGTTGCGCGAACCGATCACCGACGCGTTGTCCCGCCGGCTCGGCGGGCCCGTTTCGCTCGCGGTGAAAGTCGACACGATGGAAACCGGCGAGGCGGCCTCCGCCGTGCCGTCGGTGCCCGAGACGCAGCCGCCCGGCAACGGCGCATCAGCTTACCGGCCCCCGGCCCCCGAACCGATCGGGGTACCGTCGGCCGACGGGGAAGTCGGCGACGGGGACAACGCCGAAGTCGACGAAGAAGGCGAAGCGCTGGCGGCGGTGCACGACATGTGGCCGTCGTTCTCCGGCCGTCCGGTGGCCGGGCAGCCCTACACCGCCCCGGCGCAACCGGAGACGTCCAAGACGAAGCTGAACGAGAAGTACACGTTCGACACCTTCGTCATCGGGGCGTCGAACCGGTTCGCGCACGCTGCGGCGGTCGCCGTCGCCGAGGCCCCGTCCCGCGCGTACAACCCGCTGTTCATCTGGGGGGAGTCGGGGCTCGGCAAGACGCACCTGTTGCACGCGGTAGGCCACTACGCCCAGCGGTTGTTCCCCGGGATGCGGGTGCGCTACGTCTCCACCGAGGAGTTCACCAACGACTTCATCAACTCGCTGCGTGACGACCGCAAGGTCGCGTTCCAGCGGCGGTACCGCGACATCGACATCCTGCTGGTCGACGACATCCAGTTCCTGGAAGGCAAGGAAGGAACCCAGGAGGAGTTCTTCCACACCTTCAACACCCTGCACAACGCCAACAAGCAGATCGTGGTCTCCTCCGACCGGCCGCCGAAGCGGCTGGAGACGCTGGAGGACCGGTTGCGCACCCGGTTCGAGTGGGGCCTGATCACCGACATCCAGCCGCCCGAGCTGGAAACCCGGATCGCGATTCTGCGCAAGAAGGCCGCACAGGACCGGCTGGACGTCCCCGGCGAGGTGCTCGAGTTCATCGCCACCCGCATCGAGGCCAACATCCGGGAACTGGAAGGCGCGCTGATCCGGGTGACCGCGTTCGCGTCGCTGAACCAGCAGCCGGTCGACGTCAACCTGGCGGAAATCGTGCTCCGCGACCTGATCCCGGATTCCCAGGCGCCGGAGATCACCGCGGCCACGATCATGGGGGTCACCGCCGAGTACTTCGACGTCAGCATCGACGACCTGTGCGGCCCGGGAAAGACCAAGGCGCTGGCCACCGCGCGGCAGATCTCGATGTACCTGTGCCGGGAACTGACCGACATGTCGCTGCCGCGGATCGGACAGGCCTTCGGTGGCCGCGACCACACCACGGTCATGTATGCGGAGAAGAAGATCCGTAAGGAAATGGCCGAGCGTCGTCGCATCTACGACCAGGTGCAGGAGCTGACCAGCCGTATCAAGCAGCGCGCCCGCCAGTAGACGCGGGCCTCGCTTGCATCTCGGACTTCACGAGCATCGGCTGCCCCGTGTTGCGCGCCGATCAAGACGCCACGTACACGCGCCTGTATAAGTACTGTCTCCCCTATAAGCACTGTCAGTACTGTCGCCACGTTCGCGAGGTACGCGACGTCTTCCGCACAGTATCTATATACGCGCTGTACGTGACCCCTATATAGATACTGTGCGCGCCGGTCGGTTGCCGGCGTCTACACAGTTGTCAACGCGAGCCTTCGCTAGGGCGCGTACGCGATCCCGTCCGCTCGCGGAACGCGCGGACCTTCTGCCGGTTTCCGCAGCGTCGCATCGAGCACCACCGCCTATTGCCCGGACGCGACGTGTCCAAGAACAGCAACGAGCAATCCTCGCCCAGACATTCGCGAACCCGGCTCGCCCTGACGCCAATGACGTCGATGGCGTCGCGCGCAATCGCCCCCAACACTTGCTGGCCGCTCATGGGCGCCCAGCGCAGTTCGAGCGTGTGGGGATCGACCTCCAGATGCACCGCTTCACGCGCGTAATCGTTGATTGCCTCCAGCTGCTCCGGCCGCGGAGCCTCGTGTCGAGCGAGCGTGGACATCACCCGCCATGCGAGCTCCCGCAGCTCCTTGACCCGCCGCAGCTCGGACGGCCGCACGGTCACATCCCGAGGGTCGATCGCCGAGACGCGCGCCAGCCGTGACGCGGCCAGCCAGCGCACGAAGTCCGCGGGCGACCGCAGCGATTCGCCCTCGGCGAACCCAGCCGGGCCTCCGGTCAGCAACAACTCGAGACACAAGCTGCCGGGATCGAACAGCCACCGCCGGCCATCCGCTCCGGTGACCATCCTGACGCCTGGATTCATGTAACTACTATATTCGGTTTCTTACACCTCTTTAACCAGTTACGTCGGATGTCGCCGGCACACGGCTTCTGCAGCCGAGCCCTGGACGATCCGCACGGTCACCGTCGCTCGCACCCATTCCCGAGAGACCAGGGGCACACCGCTCAGCCGACAGACCGGGGCGCACTGCTCACCCGACAGACGGGGGCGTACCGCACTCCCAAGAGACCGGAGGCGCACCGCACTCCCGAGAACCGGGGCGCATCGAACCCGTGAGACCGGACGCATCAGCCGAACGAGCGGACGGTGACGAAGCCGGGTGAACGGTCGCCACCGGCCCCACCGACCGTCAGCCGTCTGGGGCAGCGCGCGTTACTCGTCGATCGCCGGCGGGCGTTATCCACCGAGCGGCCAACGACACGAGTGCCGAGACGGTGGGCGTGCGTGGACGGCACCGACCTCCGCAGACAGGCCACCCCCAGGCCCCGATGAGCCAGTGACGGCCGCCCCACCGTGATCGGACTCCTGCTGAACTTCGCCGGCACCGAACTTCCACCGAACCGAAGAACTCGTGTGGAACTTCTGCCGAAGCGGAGTGCGGCCGATGCGCCTGGCTCGATCGGCTTGATGGCATTCAGCGCGGCGAGCATGCGCACGTGGCAAGGCGGCACACGCGACGAACATCGGTGGGCTAGGGACACCAACATCCCCGGGGGCGCCCGCCACGTCCGAACGCGGATCAGCCCCGTCCCTCAGGACTCGGGTGCCGACACCGATCACATTCGCCGTCGGGACGACCGCCACGCCGAGACACTCTGGGCCACCGACTCCCGCGCATCGTCAGTCGTCGTCGACGCGAAGTGCCACCGCTGCGACTGCGCCCGATCACGACAGAGCGTCCGACAGCACCGGATCGCAATCGACGAGAGCCGACACCCCCGAAGCAGCCTCCCCGTCGAAGTGCGCCGCCGGGTCGGCGCAAGGCGACACGCCACCGGGTGGTCCTCCTCACCTCCTGGGGGGATTTCCATCGGCACCCAGGCCACGCCCGCGAACTCGGCTCATCACCACCGAACTACCCCACATCTGGGGACAACCCTGTGGATAACTGTGGAGAACCGGTGGATCGACGGTGGACAGCTGCGAACAACCCGAAGTTGTCCACGGTGGCGCCCAGTTGTCCACGGATCCATCCCCGGGGCTATACACAGACCGTGACGGCCTCTCACGTGCAGTGATGGTCAGTTATCCACAGTTTCCACAGCACCTACTACTACGACGGTATTTCTCTCCGATTGGGAAAAGATCCCAAGATTGGCAGCGCTCGCGCTTTTCTGTGGACAACCTCTGAACTTTCGCCGAACTCCAGCTTGGGGGCCCGAGGTGACGGGGGTGGGCGGGACGTTCTACCGTTGAAGGTCCGCGCGGAAGGTGCGCCGTTCGCAGGGGAGCCACCTGTCGTGCACGACGTCCGCTGCGCCGAGCGATCTCGGCTGTCGGGAAAGGGTGACGCATGAAGATCCGCGTCGAGCGTGACAACCTCGCCGATGCCGTTGCCTGGGTAGCCAAGAGCCTGCCCACTCGACCGTCCGTCCCGGTGCTTGGTGGTGTGC